>JBCCHM010000001.1:0-17922 GCA_039028755.1 Bacteroidota bacterium
ATAGATTTCTGTATAGCCCAATAGGTTACTAGGATTTAGCCCAGATACCTCGGTCAGTATGATATCAGCTGCTCTGCCTTGCAGGTTTTCATTGATAAATAGGGGGTGCTGGGTTAGGTGCGAAGCGCTGAACCCATGTTCAGGGCTAGGGTCGTGGTCATCATTGTTATTAAAGACGATTCCTTGTTTAGCTACATTGTACTCTTTAAAGGTATTGTGTGATACGCCTCCTGGCGAAGGAGTAGTTATGTTCACTATGGGTACGTTATTAGCCCCGACTTCTATAGTCGGTTGCTGGCTAGCTGGGGCGTCTGTATCTACTTCAAGCTCTTGGGCTTGCAGTGGATAAGCCAGGTAAGCTATAAAAGCGACTAAACGCCACGTTGTATTTTTAACCACATTGAGCATATTAAGGATTATTTTGGCTTTCTAGTAGTGCAATAGAGCTCTTTAGTTTGTCTATGATGGCATAGGTTTGTTTTGCCTGATTACCTGATATGGTAGTGCGCTCTATGAATATTAGTAGATTTTTGGGAGCTGTTTCTGGTAGTTTTAGTGTGACTTCTTGAGTAGGATCTTGCACTGTGCTATTGGCTTGCTCGAGGGGCATATATATGGCTAAGAATGGCTCTATTTCTGAGATGCTTAGCTCTATTTGAGTTAGCATTTGTTGGGTAAGTTGTGCTTCTGGCACTGTCAGTTGTAGCATGACTTTTTTAGGCTATACTTTGGGCGTATCGGCTAGGGGAGTATCTTTGGGCAAGCTCTTCTCTATCTTTTTGAGGATCATGTCAATCTGCTTTGCTCCTACTCCTAATATAGTGGCTCTTTGCATGAATAGCAACAGATTTTCCGGAGCTCGTTCTGGTAGCCTCAGCAGTAGTTCTTGGGTAGGTTCTTTTTCACTAGCTGTCAATTCCTCTAGCAGTGTATATATCTCCAAGTAAGGTTCTACTTCTTGGGTTCCTAGCTCTATTTGTTGCATAATCTGGCGCATAATCTGTACCTCTTGAAAAGTTAGCTTGATATTGATTGTCCTAGTAGATTTCGCCTGTATAGAAGAGGCAAGTACTATCCATAGTATTGTGGTCAAGACACTCCTAAAAATATTTTTGATGATTATATGCTGTTTCATAGTAGATTAAAGTATTCCGTCTTAAAATACATTACAAAACTATCTCATACCTAGATACACTAAGTTTGTCAAAAAAGCAAATACTTAAGGTAATTTTTTTCTTGTAGCCCCTAGCCGAAATATGTTATGTAGTTGGAATGTGATGTTGGCATATATCTGGTAGGTGCAATCAGCTAAATGCTTAGTTTTTTTAAACGGCTTGGCATATGTGAAGTCGGCACTGATCCAAGTACCGTTATATTTGCCTCCACAAGCCCAGCTGACTAAGGCAGCTGGCTTATTACCCAGCTTGGGATCCATGCTAGATACGTGAGGTAGATAGCCAACATCCAGTGCTGCTAGTAGCTGCAGGGGAAGTAGTAATGGGGTGAAAGAGCATGGATTGTGGAGTGCTATTTCCTGCTTAAGGCATAGTCCTTTGTTTCCTGAATAATTCTTTTGGAATCCTCTTACGTGCTCTAATCCTGTTATAGACAATTGATCGGGACTCAGTAGCTCGTCTTTGCTGTATTGAGCTAAAAGATTGCATTGATAGCTTAAGAGCTGCCTAAACAGTGAAAAGGGACGCATCCAAAGCAAATGCAGGCACAGCTTTTTAAACTGCGCTTGGGGAGTATCTGGCTGCCGAGGCTTTACATCTTTTTTAGTGCCAAACCATGCTACACCTTGATGATAGGTGACATCTATTATACACTGCCCGCTAAAAAGTAGGCCTGTATGCTTAGATCCAATTTTAATATTGGTGTACTTATTATGCTGGTTATCTATAGAGACATCTCTTATGTAGCTGGCTGTTTTTCTGTGAATAAGGCCTATGAGAAGTAATGTTTATGGGCACTGGTTTTATAAATGAGTCTTTTTGCCTCATAGCTATGACTCCGGTTCTTATTCAGGTGTAAGCTAGTATGGTGCTTGCTCTTGGCAGGGATGATGGAAGAGCCCATGCTATGTGTTGTAGAGAAAGTATAGTATCCTACGGGAAAAGAAAAGCTAGCCATGCAGGCTTGACTCTTGAGCTTATGACCTGCTAGTTCTTTGGCTTTGTTGCTAGCGCAGTGCAGCATTAGGTTATCATTGATGCTCAGCAGGTTGTCAAGCCCTAAATTTACTTTACCGCGCCACTGACCTACCTCTTCTTCTCCTAAATTATCACCGCCTACTTCTAGCCTCAGTGGATGGATAACCAAGTTGTCAATTTGAATAATAGAGCCTCCCTCCTGGAGGCCAGGCAGGATTTTTAGTGTTGCATGGCTAGAAGGTGTGGCATTAATCTGATCGATGCCCTGCTCTACATGGTTCAAGTACAATGGCTTTCCTCGCAATAAGGGGAAAGCTGTAGCAACCTTAGCCTTTTCTCTAAGCGTATGCTGATTGAGCTTGATAGCTTCAATGAAGCCATTAATAACGACTAGTTTTAAAATGCCCTCTCGTAAGCTTTGGCCTATTACTACTTTTACTTGTGTAGTAGGGTAGCCTAGCTTGATGTAGAAAGCTTTGAGGTCCTGAACGAGCTGGCTGATTTTATTAGTGTCTAGGTAATTATTGATGTAAGGAGCTATCAGCTTTTGTTTGCTTCTCTTGCTGAGAAATTTTGCATCCTCTATCAATATTTTTCGGATGTAAAAAGTAAGAGCTGTAGCTTGGGTATCTTTTGTATTTGTAATAGTAGGTTTTTCATCTGGTTCATAGGCTTGTAATGGGCCATGACATAAGTAGATGAGAAGCAGTATGCTGCTTAGCGTATCATACGATATAGCTTTATATGATCGCATCGTATAGGAGATAGTTCCTTATAAGTCAGGACTTACACAAAGCTCCTCAAGAAAGCCACAATATTGTATGAAGTAATATAAGGTATTGTAAGGAATCTGGAGGACGTAGGAGAATTAGGAGTATAGCAAAATAGCTATGGTTGCTGTCACGTATTGTCAAGCAAGCGAAAAAAGATAGAGAAAAGATTTATAGTCTATCCTGCCCAGAGGTGAGTTGTATAGGGGTAGCTCAGCGATAGAAGCAGTGATAGGTCACCTAAAATCAGAGCATAGACTGAGTCGGAATTATCTGCAGGGCAGGCTGGGCGATAGCCTGAATAGGCTATTAGCTGCTATAGGGCTCGACTTTAGTCTACTGCTAAAGGAAATAAGATTTTTTTTCGTATTCTCTGTACTGCACAGTGCCAAGACTGCTAATAGGAAACTTGTTGCTTGATAAGCCCAGCTAGAGTTATTAAGGGGTGACTAAGTTGCGCCAAAAAGGCATTTTTCCAGAAAATTTATGCGTGATAAACCTATAATGACCTGTTTTAGAGGCAAAAGTAAAAATAGTAAAACTCTTTTAGTGCACCAGCTTCCTGTTATAGGTAGCTACTTACTACAACTTAAAATGATTCTTAATAAATTTTAGAGATTGCAGGATGACTGCTGAGTGGTTATATGCCACTTTATCTGGTGGGATGGACAAGCTTGGTAAGAAGTCGTGGATAGCATCTTGTACAGTATATGTTTTGAATGCAGTACTTTTTGTGATGTTCTGAGCAAGCTGACTATGTACAGGAACTACCATATCATGCTCCTTCCACATACTACCAGCAAAAACGCGTGCATAAAGTGCATTAAGCGTACATGGGCACATTACACATAAGCAGGAAGAACAGGGAAAGTCACTTGGAAGAACGTTTGCAACGTTACCATCACTACCTGCTATAGCCAAGATAGGCACTTGGTTGATGACTAGACTAGATGCAATAGCTTGTAAAAAAGGGCTATTCGGGGCTAGATCTTGTACGCCAGGCTCATGTGTGGGAAAATACTTATCAAAAATATCATTGAGCAGGGCATCAATCATCTCCTCACTTCTTGGATAAACGCATTTAGCACTAGTAAGGCAATAGTGCATAACTGGACCAGCTAGGTAAGTGCTTACAGACTCTTTGGTTATAGCTGCAGCAGGGGCCCCTTCCCAAGGCGTACCTATGGTAATAAGGCCTTTTACACTGAAATGCTCACCAAGTGCTTTACACAACTCATATCCTCTCAAGCCACCCTGGCTATGGCCTATGAGGATGATATCATAGCTATCCTTACCCATTCCTTTTGCTAATAGTACGCTAGAGAGCCTCTCGGCTTGTTGTGTAATAGACCTACTAGAAGTTTCACTCTCCTCTGGAGAGAATATTTCTATATGCTCTGGAAGCTCTGTCCTCAGCTTCTGCACTGTCTTTTGGAAACAGTTGCGCTCGGGCCACATGGCATGAAGCAAGACAATGGCTTTCTTCTTAGGTAGCTTGGGGGGCTCCTTTTCTCTAAGCGTATCATCAATCAGCATATCTTTCATATCCTGCATCGATGAGGTTGCTGAAAAATTACATGCAGAGAGAGCGTATAAAATAATCAATAATAGGCCTATATGGCTTTTTATCAGTGGCGTTGTGTGCTGTTTCATGCTAGTTGAAGTTGAATGCTGGGATCTTGTAGCAATAAAAAGCCCTTCCGGACGTTTTCATGCTCCTATAAAGATAACATAACTGTATTGAATAATAAGGATTCTATCGCCACCTCCCTACGCGTTCATCATTTACTACTTATCAAGGGACGACTAGCTAGCATCAAAGAAGCATATCGCTACTATTCATGAGGAGTATAGCTTGGGGTATGGTCATCTTACAGTAGTATCCTAGTCACAGCACAAAAAAGGAGAGCCATCATATTAGTGTATACTTATTATTTTGGTATTGAGAAATATTTACTGTCTATCTACCAGACTTTGATGAGAGAGGTGCTCTAACTGAGCTCTTTTAGTCGATTTTTACGATATTAAGACTATGGAGTGATTAAAAGCTATTAAGTATGAAGTAGTACATACTCTCACACTAATATAACGATCTCCCAAGGCTAAAGCACACTTTCCTACGTTTTTGCCGATAGATAGCTATTGGCTAAAAGATAAGGTACGTAATGTTTACCCATCATTCATAGAGGCTAAGAACTCTTCATTATTTCTAGTACCCTTCATTTTGGCTAGTAAGAATTCCATAGCTTCACTAGAAGTCATATCTGCCATAAACTTACGTAAGATCCATACACGTGATAGCACTTCTCTATCCATCAGCAAATCTTCTCTGCGCGTACCAGAGGCAGGTACATCAATAGCAGGGTAGATACGTCTATTCGCTAGCTTTCTATCGAGTTGTAGCTCCATATTTCCTGTGCCCTTAAACTCTTCAAAGATCACCTCATCCATTTTTGATCCAGTATCAATGAGTGCTGTAGCCAATATGGTGAGCGATCCACCCTGTTCTACATTACGTGCTGCCCCAAAGAAACGTTTGGGGTTATATAGTGCATTAGCATCGACGCCCCCTGATAGAACCTTGCCTGAGGAGGGGATAATGATATTATAGGCTCTTGCCAAACGGGTGATAGAGTCTAAAAGCACGACTACATCATGACCACATTCTACCATTCTTTTAGCTTTTGCTAGTACCATACTTGCCACCTTAGTGTGGCGCTCGGCTTGCTCATCAAAAGTCGAGGCAATGACTTCAGCATTGACACTACGAGCCATGTCAGTTACTTCCTCAGGGCGCTCGCCTATGAGTAAAACGATGAGGTATACTTCTGGGTGATTGGTGGCAATGGTATTAGCAATTTCTTTAAGTAAGACAGTTTTGCCTGTTTTAGGAGGCGCTACAATCATGCCACGCTGGCCTTTACCAATAGGAGCGAATAGGCTTAGAATTCTAGTAGAGTACTGCCTGGGGCTATTGCTGAACTTAAGTCTCTCTTGTGGAAAGAGGGGCGTCAAATATTCAAAGGATATCCTATCTCTAATTTCCTCTGTAGTTCTTCCATTCACAGATCCTACTTTGAGTAAGGCAAAGTACTTCTCGCCTTCTTTAGGCGATCTTACTGCTCCCTTAATTGTATCTCCTGTTTTCAGTCCAAATAACTTAATCTGCGATGGAGAAACATAAACATCGTCGGGGCTAGCTAGATAGTTATAGTCAGAAGATCTTAAAAAGCCATATCCATCTTGTATGATTTCTAGAACGCCTTCGCTATCAATAGCAATATCAAGGTTAACTCCACTGCCAGTACTGACTTTTGTTCTTTTGTCGCTCTTTTTAAGCGGCCCTCGTCCCCCATTGGTTACGCCGCCATTTGTAGCGGAAATATTAGTTTTATTCGCATTGTTGCTAGTAATAATGTTTTCTTTTTGCATGCTATGTGACTTTGTATTAGGTGTTGGAGAGCCAGACTGTCCCATACTTTTTTGAGGTAGTATCTTTTTTTGCGGCAATTCTGATTCAGGTATCACCGCCTGCTGGTCTAGTATTTTGTAGATCAGACTTTGTTTTCCTAACTTTTTGTAATTTTTTACCTTTAGAGACTCTGCAATTTCCTTCAACTCAGAAAGGAGCAGTAAGTCAAGTTCTTCGATGTTGTACATAAGCTTATAACGTAGTTGATAGAAAATAAATGATAACAACCTCTAGGGGTTGTTCATTGATATATAGTGCTTGCTGCTTAGAAAAGCTGCCCTGTCAAATATTTAAGCAGTAATAAAAATTGTAGATAGAAGGGAGATATGTTCTTCGCTGCTAGTTAGCTGCAATAATAGGATAATACCGTGCTATTGTCAAGACTTGTACATATGTTTGAAAGAGCCTCAAGCTCCTGTATAAACGATGACTTCCTTTATGAGGCTTCCTAGACTATAAAACTACGACAGATTCATAAGCAGTACTTACCGTATTTACATAACAAAATTAGGATATCTGCCCCATGCTTACAACCCATTATATCCGAGAACACAAAGCTAGTGTTATTCAAGGATTACAAAAGAAAAAAGTAAACAACGCTGTCGCCGCTGTGGAGCATCTGCTAGCTATTGATCAGCAAAGAAGAGCTGCCCAAGTAGCCCTTGATACGACTTCAGCCAAGCTCAAGCAGCTAACGAAACAGATAGAACAACTGCTCAAGGAAGGTAGGAAGGAAGCAGGAGCAGCGATTGGTTTACAAAGCAAGGAACTAAAGACAACCTTCAAGGAGCTAGCTCGCCAATTACAAGTTCATGAGCGTGCGCTTCAAAGTGCTTTGTATGACTTACCTAACTTGCCACACCAGGCAGTACCTTTGGGGAAGGATGCCAATGACAACGAGATAGTCTACCAAGACAAAGAACTGCCTCAGGCCGGTAAAGGCCAACTCCCGCATTGGGAGCTAGCTGCTCAGTACGGTATTATTGATTTTGAGCTAGGCAGTAAAGTTTCTGGCGCAGGCTTTCCCGTGTACAAAGACAAGGGTGCTAGACTACAAAGGGCCTTAATTAATTTTTTTCTTGATGAAGCTAGACAAGTAGGCTATGAAGAAATACAACCCCCGATCATTGTCCACCAAGACGCTGCCTATGGCACAGGCCAGCTCCCTGATAAAGAGGGCCAAATGTATCAGCTCTTGGATGAAGCACACTATTTGATTCCTACAGCTGAAGTCCCTATTACCAACCTATATCGTCATCAAATATTGAGCAAGCGCGAACTACCCATTAAGAATGTAGCTTATACACCTTGCTTTAGGAGAGAGGCAGGCTCTTGGGGCAGCCAAGTTAGGGGACTAAACCGCTTGCACCAGTTCGATAAAGTAGAGCTAGTAGAGGTAAGACTACCGGAAGAATCGTATGAAGCCTTAGAAGCCATGCGTAGCTACATAGAACATCTACTCAAAAAGCTAGCCCTTCCTTATAGGATACTAAAGCTTTGTAGCGGTGATCTAGGCTTTGCTGCTGCATTTACCTATGACTTAGAAGTGCTTTCTGTAGGGCAAGGTCGTTGGCTAGAAGTTAGCTCTGTGAGTAACTTTGAAACATACCAAGCAAACCGTATGAAAATCCGTTACAGAGACGACAATAATAAGATAAGGCTATTACATACGATTAATGGAAGTGCCCTAGCCTTACCTAGGATTGTAGCTGCGCTTCTAGAGCATAATCAAACAGAACGAGGGATTATCATCCCACCTATTCTTAGGTCTTACACAGGTTTTGATTATATTTCCTAATTATATGGCTACATTTATCAAATAATTCTAAATAGACCAATCAATAGCCATCTATTGAGTCAACAACTAGATAAACAAATAACCCAATGAACATAGCCCTATTAGGCCCACCAGGAGCAGGCAAGGGGACACAAAGTGCTCAATGTTTGCACAAGTACCAGCTTACTGCTATCGCGCCTGGCAATCTACTACGCGAACACATTAAGCGAGGAACAGACTTAGGTAAGCAAGTAGCCAGCTACGTCAATGAAGGTCAACTAGCCCCACCAGAACTAGTGACAGCGCTTATAGACGCGCAAATCCAGGCAAGGAAAAATAGTCACGGTTTTTTGTTTGATGGATTTCCCAGAACCATAAACCAGGCAGTACTACTCGAGGAAAAGCTCCTAACGTATGGGGAAAAGTTAGATGGAGTGATCTTGCTAGAAGTGCCAGAGCAAGAAGTCAAACAACGAATCAGGGAACGTGCTCAGCCATCAGGTCGTGCTGATGACCAGGACGAAGCAAAAGTGGCTACAAGAATGCAAATATACTACGCTGAAACCCTGCCCTTAGCCAAGTATTACGAAAAACAAGGAAAACTTTTTAGGGTAAGTGGAGTAGGAGCTATCGAAGCCATATTTAGGCGTATAGTAGCAGTGCTTGACAGGTTACAATCAGACCAATCAACAGCCTAAACAATAAGCTGAGATCATGGCCTCACCTAACTTTATTGATGAGGTAGCACTCTATGCCCGTGCTGGCCAAGGCGGTACGGGCCTTGTGCACTTTAGGAGAGAAAAGTTTGTGCCCAAAGGAGGCCCAGATGGTGGTGATGGAGGTAGAGGAGGGCATATCATCTTACGCGGTAACCAGCAACTATCTACCTTACTACACCTTAAGTATAGGAAACACATAATAGCAGGGCATGGTAAGCCTGGCGAAGGAGGATGTAGAACAGGTGCCTCTGGCAAAGATATAGTGCTAGAAGTACCCCTAGGCACTATAGCCAAGGGTGCTGATTCAGACCAGGTACTCCTAGAAATAACCCAAGAAGGGCAACAAACACTCTTGATGGGAGGTGGTAGAGGAGGGCAAGGCAATGCGCACTTCAAGTCTGCTACCCAGCAAGCACCACGTTATGCACAACCTGGGGAACCAGGTGCCGAAGGCTGGACTAGACTAGAGCTCAAGCTATTAGCAGATGTAGGGCTAATTGGCCTACCCAATGCAGGCAAGTCTACCCTACTCTCAGCTATATCAGCAGCTAAACCCTCAATTGCTGACTACCCCTTTAATACCTTAGTACCTAATCTCGGCGTAGTAGCCTATAAAGATAACCAATCTTTTGTGATGGCAGATATCCCTGGCCTCATCCAAGGCGCTGCAATAGGAAAGGGCTTAGGAGCACGCTTCCTCAGGCACATAGAACGCAATCTAGTCTTACTTTTTATTATAGCCATAGACGCACCTAGCATAGCCGAAGTCTATACTACGTTAGTACAAGAGATCAAGGCATATAATCCTAAGCTACTGAATAAACCTAGGTTATTAGCTATATCTAAGCTAGATCTAGTAGATAAAGAGACCAGGCAGCTAATCGCACGAACCTTACCTAACGGCATACCCCATGTTTTTATCTCTGCAGCTACAGGACAAGGCATAGGGGTGCTAAAAGATAAAGTATGGGAGCTTTTGTATCCAGCACTTACATAAGCAAATTTTCTGGCAGATAGGTCTAGTTGAAGCCTATACCAGCTAAAAGTGAGCTCAGGCTAGCTCCTAGCTGTACGCCTTAGGTAGTTCCTGCTTAGTCTATCCGTTTTTTAGGTGTCCTAACACTGCTTCTATCGCTGAAAGACGGCTATAGCGCAACTTATGTTGGCAGCGTTCATAAGCATGCTTAACCTGCACAACCTCCGAGGAGAATTACCTCGCTTTCCCTACTTTGGTGAGATCGTTCATAATTATAATGACGAAGTGATATTCTTTCTGAAAGCAAATGCAACTAAACAGAAGAAAGTAATATATCGTTATTATGTACACACTGCAGCAGTCATTCTTTTGTCAAGAATGGGACTCATCAAGGTACACAGCATTATAAATGTAAGCCGTATGCTGCCTATTTTAGTAGTAAGCCACATAAATGCACTTAGCAAAGCAAGGCTCAAGCTATGGAGATGTATATGAACAAAGTAGGCATTCGAAGTATTGCAAAATTTATTAAATGCTCACCCTGGTTAGTGGATAAAAGCATTGAGCAATCGTATTGCATGGCAATTAGCAGCAGCTTCCAAGCAAGGAAGCAATCAAGTATCCGACATCATTGAGCTGGATGAAATATATACGTTTGTCAAAAAGAAGGGTCCAGAGCAGATGTATGGACTGCATATTCTAGGCAATCAGGTCGTATTGTTGCGTATGAGCTAGGAGAGGGAGTTTGTGGGGCCATGAGCTTGTATAGGCAAGCAAAGAGGAGAGTAGGCAAGATTAGTTGTATATACCCATCTGGGCATAGCTGCTATAGCAGTGCCTTCAGGGCCAATAATGTTGCTGAGGGTCCTGTTATAAGTAAAGCAGAGACGCATTTGATAGAGTCGAGTAATAGTGGATTTAGGGATAAATTAGGGAGATTTAATCGAAGAGGGAATCGCTTCTCTAACTCATGGAGGATGCTTAATGCTATGCTATTGCTCTTTTTTAAGAAGGGTAAATCTATCAGTATAATGTAATTACTCTCAGCTTGCAAGGGCTATACGTAGCTTGACTTACCCGATAGAACGTATACTGGGGGGCATGGTAAGCATGTTGGAGGCTTGCGAGGACGTTATGTAGAGTTTGGTAAATATACATAGTGTAGTATATTTTGGTAGAAGTAGTGCACAATATGGCAACAAGCACCATCAAGTTGCCAAGAATTGAGGTTTATACTGCCTGCATTTTTCATAGAAAAGAAAAAAATAGGTGCGCTTTCCTCCGGGGGGCCTATATTTCCTAGTATTGGTACATATTTCCCTATAATAATTATGCAGCTTGAAGCTTAGACTATGGTAACAAGAACTTTTGGTAGTGCAGTTTATGGGGTAGGCGCTTCATTGATTTCTATCGAGGTAAACATAGTCAAAGGAACTCATTTGTACATGGTAGGACTACCAGATAGTGCTATCAAAGAAAGCCAGCACAGAATAGAGTCAGTACTCAAACATATTGGCTACGAAATGCCGCGCCAGCGTGTAATCGTTAACCTAGCGCCAGCTGATCTTCGCAAAGAAGGAGCTGCGTACGACCTACCCATTGCCCTGTGCATCCTAGAAGCATCTAAGCAGCATCGACTTGATCACCTGGAAGAATATGTAGTGATGGGAGAGTTAGCCTTAGATGGTACACTACGCCCTGTAAAAGGTGTACTACCTATTGCTATCGAAGCACGTGCTAGGAAGCTTAAAGGCTTTGTACTACCTCAAGAAAATGCAAAGGAAGCAGCCATTGTCAATAAGCTTGACATTATTCCTATCACACACATTGAAGAGGCTCTAGCATTCTTTGCTGGAGAAAAAAACATACCACCTGTAGTAGTGGATACCCGAGAGATGTTTACTAGTAGGGTTGATAGTTATGCACTTGACTTTGATGATGTACAAGGACAAGAAAGCATCAAACGTGCTTTGGAAATAGCAGCTGCAGGTAGCCATAATGTGATCATGATAGGGCCACCAGGTGCTGGTAAGACCATGCTAGCTAAACGCCTCCCTTCTATCCTACCTGATTTTACCCTACATGAGGCGCTGGAGACAACTAAGGTCTACTCAGTAGTTGGAAAGCTAGGCCAACAAGGTGCACTCATGACCACTAGGCCTTTTCGTGCACCCCATCATACGATTAGCGATGTAGCCCTAGTAGGTGGGAGTAGTATCCCTCAGCCAGGAGAGATATCATTAGCGCACAATGGCGTACTATTCTTAGATGAACTGCCCGAGTTTAGAAGAAGCGTGCTAGAGGTCATGCGCCAGCCTTTAGAAGAGCGTAAAGTCACTGTATCACGGGCTAAAATTTCAGTTGACTTTCCTGCTAACTTCATGCTCATTGCCAGCATGAACCCTTGTCCCTGCGGCTATTATAACCATCCGACCAAAGAGTGCGTGTGCGCCCCTGTAGCTGTGCAGCGATATTTAAACAGGGTCAGTGGCCCTTTGTTAGATAGAATTGACTTGCATGTAGAAGTGACGCCAGTGCCCTTTGAAGAAATGACTGCTAGACGGAATACAGAGAAGAGTGAACCCATTAGAATGCGGGTAGTCAAAGCCAGGGCTATACAACAAGAGCGATTCAAAGACTGTACTGGTATCTATACCAATGCAATGATGCCTTCAGCTATGGTCAAAGATATTTGTACTATCTCTAAGCTAGGCCAGAACCTGCTCAAAGCTGCTATGGAAAAGCTAGGCCTTTCTGCCAGAGCCTATGATAGAATCCTCAAGGTATCACGTACTATCGCAGACCTAGCCGGTAGTGACAGCATCCAGGAAAATCATTTAGCTGAGGCTATTCAGTACAGAAGCTTGGATAGAGAAGGATGGGGGAACTAAAACGTTGGTCAATCTACAATAATCAAGTAATGGTCTTTCCTACCCCTTTGTACCAGCAAGTACCGCCCTCGTAATAGCATCCAGTCAGGCTTTTGATAAGGGTTAGTAACCTTCACCTTGTTAATACTAACTCCACCCTCCTGCATCATCCGGCGTGCAGCTCCCTTAGTTGGGAAGATTATACCTTGTGTCGTACTGGTAATCAACTCAATTACATACTCCACACGCGCTAGCTGCTCTTTACTTATTTTTATCTGAGGCACATTGACAAAAATGACCAATAAATCCTTTTCATCCAGCGCTAATAGGTCCGTTTGGGTAGCATGCCCAAACAGAAGCTCTGAGACTTTAGCTGCTTGGGTATAGGCTGCTGCTGAGTGTACTGTGATGGTCAGTTCTTTGGCTATAGTTTTTTGTAAAATACGCTTATGAGGAGCTACCTGGTGCGCTTGTGTGAGTGTTGCTATAGCTTCTTGACTGAGTAGGGTAAACACCTTGATCAACCGACTAGCCTCCTCATCTGAGCAATTCAGCCAAAATTGGTAAAATGCATAGGGCGAAGTCATAGTAGGGTCTAGCCAAATATTGCCTTGTTCAGTTTTGCCAAACTTGCTCCCATCTGCCTTAGTAATGAGCGGCGTGGTAAGGGCAAAAGCTGCGCCTCCTGCCTTTCTTCTGATAAGCTCTATACCGGTAGTGAGGTTACCCCATTGATCAGCTCCACCCATTTGCAGCTTAACCCCCATAGTGGTGTACAGATGGTAAAAGTCATACCCCTGCAGCAGCTGGTAGGTAAACTCAGTAAATGAAATACCTCCCACTAAGCGCCTTTTTACAGACTCCTTGGCCATCATGTAGTTAAGTGGTAGGTACTTACCCACTTCTCTAAGGAATTCTAAAAAGCCTAGGTCGCTGAACCAGTCTATATTATTGAGTAGCTCTGCTCCATACGCTCCTGGAGAGAAATCTATAAATCGCCTCAGCTGCTTACTGATACATTCCTGGTTATATTGTAACTCATCTTCATGCAGCAGTTTTCTTTCTACTGATTTGCCTGAGGGATCACCGATCATGCCTGTGGCGCCACCAATTAACACCATAGGCTTATGCCCTGCTAGCTGGAAGTGCTTGAGCAGCATGATCGTAGCCAAATTGCCTACGTGCAGCGAAGGTCCTGTAGGGTCAAAGCCAATATAACCAGCTGTCGTCTCCTTTTTCAGTTGTGCTGCTATACCCGGGGTAATGTCATGAATCATGCCCCTCCAGCGTAGCTTATCAAAGAATTTGTGCATACGATACACTATAACGTTGCCCTAGCATAACATATTTTAATACTAAGGCTAAATAAAGCTTAATACTTTCTTCCATGAGCAATAGCCCTTTTCGAAAAAAAGAGATGAAGTGTTGGGTATTGATTAATAGGAAGCACACAATTTTAGTAAAAACTACTAGTTTGAATACCTGTCATTATGTCATCAGGGTATAGTGAGCTTTATGCTAAGAGACCATTGCAAAGCCACGGATCCCCTCTTTAAAACTATGGTCTAGCTATTTTACACAGTGGGCTAAGCACCATGCTATAAATAGTAAAAAGTCAAGATTACCCAATAGGTTGAGTTCCATTTTCTAGGAACTGTTCGAGAATACGGTTGAACTTAGCAGGCTGCTCCATCATAGGAGCATGGCAGCACTTATCTATGAAACATAGTCGACTATTAGGTATTAGGGCATTGAACTCATGGCCTACTAGCGGAGGCGTGATAGTATCATTGAGACCCCAGATTAGCAACGTCTTTGCTTGGATATAAGGTAGCTCATGAGCCAAGTTATGCCGCTGAGTAGACTTGGCTATAGCTACTATGCGTATAGCTTTAGCTCGATCTTTGACAATAGAGAACACTTCATCTACATATGCCTTGGTAATAGTATTAGGATCGTAGAAGGTATAAGCTACCCTTTCTGCAATATAATCATAATTAGCACGCTTGATAAAAGAACCTCCTAAGGTGTTCTCAAACAGCCCTGAGCTACCTGTCAGTACCAGATTTTTGACCATATCAGGGTTCTTAAGGGTATAAATCAGAGCTATATGCCCTCCTAGGGAGTTGCCTATTAGGGTAAATACTTCAATTTTCTTCAGCTGTATGAAAGCTTCTATGAATCTCACGAGTCCTTCTAGATTGGCTTGCCGAATAGGCATTGTATAGATGGGCATTAGTGGTATGAGTACCTTATAGCGTGAGGAAAATTGCGCTACTAGATGCTCCCAATTACTCAATGCCCCAAAAAGCCCATGCAAGAGTAGGAGTACTTCTCCTTGGCCTTCTTCGATGTACTGCAACTCTCTTTCCTGCTTCATAGTCAAATTCATACAAAAGTAATTGGCCCCTTACTTATCAGATAAGCAGTGGTAGGCTATCTAGTCGTATGCTGTAGCGACTAGGACTAACGCTAAGGCTCTAAAAGATTTTTCTCCCAACTAGCTAAGTTATATTTATTAAGATATCAGGTCTTGGAGGGACTTAAACCTTCTATACTAGAAATAAAGGTGAAGTTACGAAAATGTGCTATACATATACACAGTGCTATTGCTTTTCTGGTCCTCCTACGGAAGCTAAAATGTATGAGGCTAGCTTAAGCCGCCTCTAGCTGTTTCTAAAGCATGGAAGAACAGCCCTGCTTTTAAGGAATAGATTGAGGTCGTTATACTAGAGATGTTTGTTTTGCTCAAAACAAACTGGATCAGTGCACTACTTACTACAATCATATCTACGCGTTGGTTAGATAGACCTGGTATTTGTATACGCTCTTCATACGACTTGTAGCGGATATCATGATAGATCTGCTCAAAATGATGCAAGGGCAGGTCGTGAGTAGTAGCATGAGGATCTAGAGGGAGCTGTTTTTGGGCGCTATATATCGAAGTGAGTGTTGTAAAAGCACCTGATGTGCCTATTAACCTAGTGGGTTCGTATAAGGTACTTGCCTCAAAAAGTGGTTGTAGTTTTTCTTCCAGGTAGCGTTCAAGCTTGCTTAGCGCTGCTGGCGATATAGGATCATAACTATGGAATATATCTGCCAGTCGCTGCGCTCCTATTTCAAAACTTTTTTTCCATGAAGCTTTTTGGTCATTACCTATGATAAACTCTACGCTTCCACCGCCTATATCCATGATGAGCTCATTAGCTGAACTCATTTGAACAGCTTCCTTTACTCCTCTGTAAATGAGTGCTGCTTCTTGTGATCCTGAGATAATTTCTACTGCAATACCTGTGTAGTCTTTGATAGTCTGTATAAGCACTGCAGCATTGCTGGCGCTACGCATGGCGCTTGTAGCTACAGCACGAACATGACCTACCTTGTTTGTATCGATTATCCTTTTAAAGCCTACCATAGCTTCGATTGCTCTTTGCTGTGCTGCTGGTGTGATACTGCCTGCTTGTAAGCCTCCTGCACCAAGTTTTACATCAACTCTTTTTCTAGCTACCTCTCGATAGCCTTGTTTGGCTATTTCACCAATAACTAAGTGGAAAGTATTTGTTCCTAGATCAATAACGGCAATCTGCATAAAGTGGATGCTTAATAAAAAGACTAATTATCTCGTTTTCTTAATTAGCCCCTAAATAAAACTAAACTGCCTGCCCAGTCAATATACCTGTATTAAATGTATAAACTTAGTATAAGTCTATTAACTTATTTGTATCTATTACGTACTATAATATAGCATAATTGTTATGCTAGCTTAAACTACTCGAAGGCATGCAGCTGTCCCAGAAGCGCAGAGCAGGGCCCGCATGTAAATCTAGCTGTTCGAACACCTGAGTTTCTGAGCTCACTACTAGTTCAGGTCAAGAAGCAGTTAAGGTATCCGGGTCCAGGGTGTAATGGCGTATTATATTCAAAGATTAACCAAGGAAAACTATGGGGGCAGATTCTAAAATCACAGTTTTGCAAGAGGTCTAATGCAAGAACAGTAGCAAAATGGAGCGTGATGACTGCTTCTTGAAGTATTATGAGGAACCAGCATATCACTGATCTCTTGATTTTGTCTTAAAGCCTATGGGGCGCCTTGGCTTTTGTTTTTCTGTAATGAGTGCGCTGATATACTGGTATAGCTGTTTAATGCTAACATCATGGTCGGATTGCTGTTTTTCTAGCTGCTGCAGCTTTAAGAGAATATCCTTGTGGGTTAGGATCATCTCTCGCATTTTTACAAACACTTCTATGATATGTATACTTGCCTTTATGGCAGTCTCGCTTTTTAAGATATTGGCCAGCATCAGCACACCATGTTCTGTAAAGGCATAGGGTAGCGTCCGCTTAAGATATTGGCCAGCATCAGCACACCATGTTCTGTAAAGGCATAGGGTAGCGTCCGCTTAAGATATTGGCCAGCATCAGCACACCATGTTCTGTAAAGGCATAGGGTAGCGTCCGCGATTTCACAGATACATTTGCGGTCACATTTTGTGACCGCAAATGTATTACTTCTTCTGGGGTTAGCTGAAACATGAATCTAGATGGAAACCGTGCTAGGTTTCTTTTCACCTGCTGGTTAAGCTTATTAGTCGCATAACCATAAAGCTCCGCCAAGTCCTTATCCAACATTACCTTGTATCCTCTCACTAAGTATATTTTCTCCATGATCAAGGAGTCAGTCAGGGGAAGGGGGCTCGTTTTTTCTTTTGTGACCATAGGCATTTAGTTATCGCTTTGATCGTTTATGCAAGCCTCTACACGTAAGCATCTGGGACTTGCATGATACTTCTATACATGTTTGCGGTCACATTTTGTGACCGCAAACATGTTACATCTGCAGTAAGAAGCCCCTCAATAGACTGCTCGTACAAACCCTTCATATGCATGCTATGCATCTCGGCCAAGCATCAGCGATAGGCTTCAAAACCGCTTTAACCTGCCCATAATATAGGCATTAGAAGCTCACTGTGTCTTTTTGATGCCTAGCAAGCGATGAAAGGAACTATCTCTTAAAAGGTTTTAACGATTCATAACACATGGTAAAGTCTTTATAGTCTCTACTTAATAGATAAGCTTTAGTCATACAAGAAGTCTATTGAATAATTTCCCATCAATGCCCTTAGCTTTAATGTCTAGTACGGATAGTTCTTCATTTTTAAAGTTCTTGAGATTATACGGATTGCGC
>JBCCHM010000002.1:0-16805 GCA_039028755.1 Bacteroidota bacterium
ATATCAAGTTCTGTTGCACAAACTTAGAAAATATCCGCTCTAAAGTTCACTAGTCCCTTGTATATTCTGAGATTATCTTTACGTAGGTACATGTTTTAACAACTTAACGACTCAATACTATGAGGAAACACCTAAGCAAGTTTAGATTGAGAATATGATTTAGAGAATACTGATTTTAAAATACACAATTAATTTGACGTTACCCTAATACAGTCTATACCAAAGAAGGGTATTGTGCGGGAGCGTATTCCGACATCATGGTGTAAATTTTTTCAACAATTCCTTCTGCATGAGGCTTAGAAAAGTAGTTACCATCATCTCCATAGGCGGGACGATGCTCTTGACTGGTGATAGTGACAGGAGCTGTATCTAAGTATCTAAATCCTTGCTGTTCTTCCAATACCTTTTGCATCATATATGCCGTAGTACCGCCAGGCACATCCTCATCAGCAAACACAATGCAATTGGTCTTTTTTAGGGAAGCTACGATAGTGTGATGGATATCAAAGGGGAGCAGGGTTTGTACATCGATTACTTCACAGGCAATGCCTAGCTTTGCTAGTGCTTGCGATGCTGCTATCACAATGCGGCACATTGCTCCATAGGTGACTACAGTGACATCAGTACCTACTCTGAGGATATCGGGTACACCCAAAGACACAGTAAAGGAGCCAACGTTAGTAGGTATTTGTTCTTTGATTCGGTAGGCATTGAGACACTCAATAAGCAGGGCTGCATCGTCAGCTTGTAATAGCGTATTGTAGAAGCCAGCTGCTTGGGTCATGTTTCTAGGAACAAGTACATATATACCCCGCACATTATGGATGATCCCAGCTAGGTAAGAGCCAGAGTGCCAGATGCCTTCTAGCCGATGCCCTCTAGTACGGATAATCAGCGGTGCTTGCTGCCCTCCACTAGTACGGTAGCGTAAAGTAGCCAGGTCATCAGTCATGATCTGTAAGGCATAGGGTAAATAATCTAGGTATTGTATCTCTACAATAGGCCTAAGGCCTCGCATGGCTGTGCCAATACCTTGCCCTACAATCGTGCATTCTCTGATGCCTGTATCTGTCACCCTGAGCAAGCCGTACTTTTGCTGCAAACCAGCCAAGCCTTGATTGACATCGCCTATTTTGCCTACGTCCTCACCAATAATAAAGATGCGTGGATCTCTTTGTAGAGCAGCATCAAAACAGGCTTGGAGCACTTCCCTGCCATCTACCCAGGGAGTAGCTTGGTCTATAACAGGCTTTACTACAGGAACGTGCAAAGCTGCATATGCTGATTCACTGTATAGATGTGTACTAAAGCGCTTTTTGTTGGCCTGCTCGTTCCTCTGCAGCCAGGCTAGTAAAGGTTTCTTAGCGATGTAAGGGGTATCTCTGAGCTGGTATAGAGCCTGCTTCACAGCTTTAGTAGCATGTAGCCTGGTAGGGTTGGGAGTGCTGCGTAACGCTTCTACAAGGGGGATAACCTCCTGGCTAGCTGTACTTGTAGTAGCTACTTCTTGTAGTAGGTTGATGGCTGCCGTATGGTCTTGCTGGATATCTTCTGTAAAGGCCTTCCAAGCAGCGTTCTTTTGCTTTTTAGCTTCTTCATACGCTTCCTGCTCTATGGTATCTAGTTGTGAAGCTATAGCGAAATTATGGGTGAGGAGCCATTCACGCATTTTTTTGTTGCAATCATAGGTAGCCTCCCAGCTTAGGCGTTCTTGCGGCTTATAGCGTTCGTGTGAGCCAGAAGTAGAGTGACCTTGGGGCTGGGTCATTTCTTGCACGTGAATGAGGACAGGTACATGCTCTTTGCGGCATAGCTCAGCTGCTTGGTGATAGACTTTACACAACGATGCATAATCCCAGCCTTTTACAGTAAAGATTGCTATGCCAGGCTTATCTGCTGTTCGCTGGAAACCAGCTAGCGCTTGTGAGATGCTTTGTTTCGTTGTATGATATTCCTTTGGCACAGAAATGCCATAATAATCATCCCACACAGAGACAAGCATAGGTATCTGTAGTACACCTGCAGCATTGATGGCTTCTAGAAATATCCCCTCTGAGGTGGCTGCATTACCTATAGTACCAAAAGCAATTTCATTTCCCTGGTTAGAAAAGTCAATTAGTGATGCTAGCAAGGGATTGTTTCTAAATAACTTAGAAGCATAAGCAAGGCCTACTAGTCGGGGCATTTGAGAGCCATTTGCAGAGATATCGGAGGCGACATTTTTGAGCTGTGTTAGTTTTTTCCATTGTCCCTCTTCGTCCAGCATGCGGGTACCAAAGTGGCTATTCATCATTCTACCGCCTGAGGCAGGCTCAGCTGCGATAGCGGCATGGGCATAGAGCTGGGCAAAGTACTGCTGGATGGTGAGCTCGCCTATGGCTAGCATCAAAGTTTGGTCTCTATAATAGCCTGACCGAAAGTCACCGCTTCTGAACACCTTAGCCATGGCTAGCTGGGCAACTTCCTTGCCATCGCCGAAGATGCCGAATTTGGCTTTGCCCATGAATACTTCTTTGCGCCCTAACAAACTTGCTGCCCTACTTTCACAAGCAATGCGGTAGTCATGTAGTACTTCTTGCTGGCTAAAGGTCATGTTCATGGAATATGGAATGATGAGTGATGGGGATATGGAAAATTTGAAAGATAGATAAAAAGCAAGCCGATAAGCCGAGTTCTGTATGCTAGCTCTTAGGCTAGTATGCTTATCATTTATCTGGGACTACAATTGCTTGTAGCCTCTAGCAGCCTACCCATATTGCCTTTCAGTGACTGAAACACAGGCGAGCAGCCTGCCCTCCCCTGCGGGAGGGCAATACCTACTGGGCCTTGCAACCCCTAAGGTTTACCGTGCCTTTGTTGTCACCAACAAAGCGGTGGGCTCTTACTCCACCTTTTCACCCTTACCTATTGCTAGGCGGTTTGTTTTCTGTGGCACTAGCTGTCTCCCAGCTAGCTGGCTGGGATCCTTCCTGTTAGGAAGTAGGGTGCTCTGTGTTGCTCGGACTTTCCTCCTTGGCATACCAAGGCGATAAGCTGGCTTGCTTGAATTCATCTACAATTTGTCGGTCAATCGGAACAAGCGGTTCCAACGGATCTTATTCAAGGCCTTTTTCTCAGGACTGAGCGAAAATAAGATAAAAACTGCTTTGCCCACAAGGTGGTCTTCAGGCACGAATCCCCAAAAACGTGAGTCTACAGAATTGGGACGATTATCACCCATCACAAAGTAGTAGTTTTGCCGGAAGGTATATTCCTTGACTTCCTGTCCATTGACCCAGAGTTGTTCTTCTTCTATCCGTACGTCTTTATTCCCCTCGTAGAGGGTAATAACCTTTTGGTATAGTTCTAAGGTTTTCTGGTTGATAGGGATAGTCATGCTTTGGGCAGGGATGGTTAAAGGGCCCCAATAATCCTCGTTCCAGGGAAAAAGTGGGCTATTAGGGTAGATAGTAGGGTTCAAAGAACCTGCAGGAATGACAAAGGGATGTATCTCTTGCATATGAGCTAGCTGTTCTAGCTGGGCTGCAGTTTGCGGTGTAGTGTGTGCTAGGTAACCTCCTTGTACAGGCATGTATTCTCTGATGCCATACCTACTAAAGAACCGATCATTCAGCCTTTCTTGGGTTTTGAGGTAGTAGCGATATTGCAAGCCTGGATATAGCGGCTGTGGTTCTTCATTTACATATACCTGTAGGCTATCAATATACACTACGTCTCCAGGGAGGCCTATGCACCTTTTGATGTAATAAGTTCTGAGATCAATGGGTTTATCTAGTTCTGTTACGCAGTTAAAGACCACTTTATCACCCCTTTTCACCTTAGCAAAGCCAGGCAGCCGATATATAGGCAGCTGAATACAAGGTAGGTAAGAGGGAATAGTTGTTCCCCGGATTGTCTGGTGCATCAGCGGAAGTTGTAAAGGTGTTTGTGGCGTGCGGGTACCATAGTGTAGCTTACTGACTAAGATAAAATCACCTGCCAGCAGGGTTTGTTCCATAGAGGCTGTAGGAATAGTAAAAGCTTCTAGCACCAGCCAGCGGACAAGGGTAGCAGCTACTACGGCAAATACCAAGGAATGGAACCACTCGCGTGTCTTGGATCTTTTTGTAGGAGCTATAGGGGCCTTGGGGGAAAGAAATAGTTTCATGCAGTGCTAGATGGGTTGGTGCTCATTCAAAAATAGTTAGCAGGCTAGCTGAAGAAAATCTTGCATACCAAGTATACCTTTTTGACCCTGAATCCATTCTGCTACTAGTACAGCACCCAAGGCAAATCCTTCGCGGCTATGGGCTGTGTGTTTGATCTCTAGCGTATCCAATAAGGCAGTATAAGTAACGATGTGAGTTCCAGGTACATCGGATCTCCTTTGGGAGTTAATACTGATTGTATCTTCCTGATTTGTAGGTACAGTTATCCACTGCTTTTTGCTAGGTATATTTTTTATGATATCTGCTGCTAGGGTGATGGCCGTACCACTAGGCACGTCTTGTTTTGTTGTATGGTGTATTTCTTCTAGGGCAACTTTGTACTCAGGACGCTGGCACATAAGCTTGGCTAATAGCTCATTGAGTTTGAAGAAGATATTAACCCCAATACTAAAGTTGGTAGCATAAAAGAATGTTCCCCCCTTTTTTTGGCAATATTGCTCTATAGCCTCTTTATGGTGTAGCCAGCCTGTGGTACCAGACAAAGTAGGAATGCCTTGTGATAGACACTGATAGATGTTGTGATAAGCAGCTTCAGGCTGGGTAAACTCGATAGCTATGTCTACTGTTTTAGGATTAATATTGGTGAGCAAGGCACTGTTGGCTAGGTCTATTGTATAGGCTATGCTATGGCCTTTCTGTAAGGCTACCTGTTCGATAGCCTTACCCATTTTACCATAACCAATCAATAATATCCTCATTTCTTTGGACTTAATGTTAGATCTAGGCCAATAATAGGGTCATGCTGTACTGTGGGATTCTTCGCTGGTTGCACGATTACATCTAGGTTGTCTGAGACATCAAAGGTTTTGAGGCTCCCCTCTACATAGGCATCAAAAATATTGAGCACATACCACAAAGCCGCGATAATGCTGAAAAGATTGCGATCTCTTTTGCGGCCATCTACATAATGCCGTAGGCTATAACTATCTGGTTTATGGATCAGATCCCTTTTGGACTCACGATATTCTAGGTGGTTATAAATAGCGCCCCAGGCTAAGCCTGCAAATATCCCGTAGATCACGGCTATCTTCCAATAGTTCTGGTTATAAGCCTGCCCTAGTCCAGGCAATACAGCTGAGTATAGCCACGCACGCTGGGTCTTGATGGGCTCTTGCTCAAGCAACTGCCTGCGTAGGTCTGCATGACTAGGCTTTCTAGTAACACGGCTGGCTAGTAGCGTAGGCCTTGGTAAGCAACTAGCGGTATCAGCAGCAATGGGACTAGCAGGTGTTGTTAGAGCTACGGGATCAATAGGGCTATACTGCTGGATAGCTACATACGCTTTGTCTATATCTATCGATTGCTTACTAGCAGCCTTAGCTGCTAGGTTATTTTTTATCAGTAATAGGAGGCTAAGCAACACGAAATGTGGGACAGACATGGGCTATACGGCTAGTATTTGAGTAATTCTGTGCAAATCTTTGGCATCGGTAAAGGCAATGCTAATTTCACCTTTTTCTTGCGCATAGGTTCGGATTCTTACGGAGGTACCTAAACGAGTAGTCAGCTTAGTGCTTATATATTGTATACTTTCTGCAAAGTTATGATCAGCTTGTTTCCGTTTGCTAGGCTTCTTAGGTTTATTATGCAAAAAACTCCTGGCTAGCTCTTCTACCTTTCTAACAGATAGGTCTTGCTGGATAATTTCTTTGAGGATACCGAGCTGTGCAGTGGTAGTTTCTACATTGATTAGTGCTCGGGCATGCCCCATGCTAATTTTTTGGTCTCGGAGTGCAAGCTGGATATCAGGTGGAAGCTTGAGGAGCCTGAGGTAGTTATTGACCGTTGCCCTGTTTTTCCCTACCCTACTACCCAAGGCTTCTTGTTTAATCTTACACTCCGTCAGTAAGCGCTGGTAGCTTAAGGCAATTTCTATGGGATTCAAGTTTTCACGCTGAATATTCTCAACAAGTGCCATTTCTAGCATCTGCTGATCATTAGCCGTGCGTATATAGGCAGGCAAACGCTGCAGACCTGCTTGCTTGGCTGCTTGTAATCTTCGCTCTCCAGCAATGAGCTGGTACTTGACTGGACCGAGTTTTCTAACAGTAAGGGGCTGAATGACTCCATGGACTTTCATAGATTCGCTTAGCTCTTGGAGTGCTTCTTGGTTAAAGTCTTTCCGCGGTTGAAGGGGGTTAACTTCAATCTGGTCTATAGGAATCTCTTGCAGCGCATTGGCAGCCTCTTGGTCTGTGAAGTAACTGCTATCCTTGAGCAAAACGTTTAACCCTCTGCCTAGTGCACTTTTTCGCTGAATTGTCTCTTTAGTACTCATAAAACTCACGCGGTAGCTATGTGTGAGGCTACTTGCTTATTGACAACTTCGTGGGCTAGGTTGAGATAGCTGATGGCTCCTTTGCTCTCTCCATCATACAGGATGGCAGGCTTACCAAAGCCAGGTGCCTCACTTAGCTTGATGTTTCTGGGTATAATGGTCTCAAATACCATCTTTTGGAAATGGGTTCTGACTTCTTCTACGATCTGGTTAGAAAGCCGTAGTCTAGGATCGTACATGGTCATCAGTAGGCCTTCAATCTCTAGATCAGGATTGAGGCGAGTTTGAATAATCTTGGTTGTGTTCAGTAATTTGCCTAATCCTTCGAGTGCAAAGTACTCACATTGAACAGGTATAATCAGTGAATCAGCGGCTGTTAAGGCATTAATAGTCAGGAGGCCCAAAGAAGGGGCACAGTCAATGACAATATATTCGTATACATCTTTGAGCTGAGCTAAGGCTTCACGTATGCGCTCTTCTCTATTATCAAAGTTAATCATCTCTACCTCTGCCCCTACCAGGTTGATGTGCGAAGGGATAATGTCTAAGTATTGGATGGCTGTCTTTTGAATAATATTTTTAGGTGCGACCTCGCCGATCATGCATTCATAGATACTGCTAGTGATTTGTCTGGGGTCTATACCCAGGCCAGAGGTGGCATTGGCTTGTGGATCAACATCTACCACAAGTG
Source organism: Bacteroidota bacterium (assembly GCA_039028755.1). Lineage (GTDB taxonomy): Bacteria > Bacteroidota > Bacteroidia > Cytophagales > Amoebophilaceae > JBCCHM01. Next base: position 7,178 of record JBCCHM010000002.1, read on the forward strand.
TCTTATACTCTAGTACTGCTAGGCTAGCAGCTAGGTTGATCGCGGTAGTGGTCTTTCCAACCCCTCCCTTTTGGTTAGCAATGGCTATGGTTTTTCCCATCAGAATGCTATGGAGTACCTAATGTTTATAAAGGGCCGATTATCTAGTACAACTACGTCCAAGGTCACCGACTTTACTAGAAAGAAGAGCTTCTATAAGCTAGTATTACTTTTCATTTAATGTGTACCTTATTATCATAGTGATATAACGTTTCCCATGACAATGTGTACTCACTTTCTAGAAATGTTCATACTACGTTTAGTCTACTAGTTTCATGAGAGCTGCTTCAAATAGTTTATCTATCTATGGTATAGAACAGTAGCCTTTTTTTCTTTGAAAGTATTGACATTAAGCATATGCTTAGCTATTTTATATTCTTAAGCTCACCTATCTTGCTATATGCTTCTTTTTTATTTGCTAGACTATGGCTAGCATATACTCTTTCAGTTTGAATGATATTTACACAAACAAACTTAATAAATCTTCTACTTTGTGACAGCCTATATTGGCTACATAGTCTAGCATTTGATCAATATAGTTATTATCCTCTAACTTTCTTACTAGTATTCCTAGATCTGTTGCAGAATTCACAAATCGTTAGTTTATAAGCTTTAAAGAGGGGTATTAGCCTAGTTTTGCAACGGTCTCACTCCATATGCCTCGATCCAAGCTAAAAGCCTGGGTAGAGTCGGCACTGGGAGTTTCCCCAACGTTGCTCGCAGAACTGTACGTGAACCGCTCAGCTCATACGTCCCCCTTATACAACCAATTATAATCGGTCTCTCTTAATTCTAGAGAGCGTTTTTTCCATTCTGGGGTTGGATGATTGATAAGGCGGATAATTCGACCCCTTCGCTCCACTACCTTTCATTGAGATGCTCCCTTGGCATCGGTACACAGGCTCTCACCTTTCGTACAAGAAGTCTAACTCGAGTTCATACCACCTATGTTGGAGATCATCTGGTCAGTAAACTGGTTCCCACTAAATATATCCCTGAGCTTCCCCCCCTCGGTATTTCAGCATTTGAATTACGCTATGGCTTCACGTAGCCTTCTTTTGTGCTAATAGCACACGATTATCAGGCATTGTTTACAGTATCCTGAATTCTTATCCGATTACGAATGATACCAGGGCCTTCATAGAGTTCTTGGAGTTTTTCTTCTCCAAAAGCAGCTGTCTTGGATACATCAAATCCAGCAAAAGCTTGACGATAACCTGCTCTTTTCTTCAGTACAGTAAAAAAGCTCAAGTCTTGCTTGGGCGGCTTCCAAGATTAACAATTCAAAATGTAAGCTTATTGCCCTGTACTGTTATCCCATGCCTCACCATTCTTATTGTATATAGCATGCAGAAAGGTTAGCTAGTCACATCTTTTTTTATCGCGTATGTTTGTTCCAGTACTTGAAGTCGCTCAAATACTTACCTTTGTATTTCGTTATGTAACGCTATTAATACTATAAATGTACTTAAAATTACTATGTCTCATAACTTACTGCAGGGAAAAAGAGGAATCATTTTTGGTGCTTTAGATGAGCGCTCTATTGCTTGGAAGGCTGCACAGAAAATCAAAGAAGAGGGGGGTAGCTTTACCTTGACTAATACGTCTATAGCACTAAGACGGGGTACTATAAGTCGCTTGGCTGAAGAATGCCAAGCCAAAGTCATCGCAGCTGATGCCACTGCTGTGGCTGACCTAGAAAACTTATTCAAGCAGTCTATAGAAGTACTAGGTGGCAAGATTGACTTTATACTACATGCTATCGCGATGAGTCCTAACATAAGAAAGCATAGATCGTATGGAGATCTAAATTATGATTGGTTCATCAAAACACTAGACATATCAGCTTTATCTTTTCATAAGGTCATGCAAACTGCGGAAAAGCTAGACGCCATGAACGAATGGGGCTCTATTGTAGCCCTCTCTTACATTGCAGCCCAGAGAACTTTCCCAGATTACTCAGATATGGCTCAAGCTAAAGCGATGCTTGAGTCTATTGCCAGAAGCTATGGTTATCGTTTTGCTAGGAAGAAGCGGGTTCGGGTTAACACGATCTCTCAGTCGCCTACCTATACTACTGCAGGTAATGGCGTGCCTGGCTTCAATGCTTTTTATAACTATGCGGATAAAATGTCGCCTTTAGGTAATGCAAGTGTGGCAGACTGTGCCAACTATATTGTGCTTATGTTTTCTGATTTGAGTAGGATGGTAACCATGCAGAATCTAATGCATGATGGAGGGTTTTCGGGTGTTGGCGTTACAGAAGATATACTAAAACTATTATAAGGGTTCTCAGCAGATGTATTATACAGGACTAGCTTTAGAGAACCATATAAAAGCAACTCACCATGGTGTGTGAGCATATCACTTTTTATAACGTTGGAAACGCTCAGCTATGTTGCTTCTTCTGCCTGATTATTTGATGATACTTGACACTTAGATTTTTAATGGCTATCAGCCAAATCATAAGCACAAAGCAGATGATAAAAAATACATAATACTGAACTCTTCCTAGGGAACCTCCTCCTACAAATGGAATCAAAATTCCTGTCAGAATGAGAGAGCCTAAACTTTTTCCTAAGCGTGATCCTACACCATCTACAGCTGCTTTACCTCTTACCTTAGACTCCTCATCTAGAGGAATATAAGCCCTTTCCTTGGTTGGTTCAAAGATTATGTATTTAGATGATTTAATGAATACGACATTGACAAGCCCAAACATAACAGCCATAGACAGGGGTGTGGTACTCCAGCTCGCTGCTAAGTGAGCTAAGGAATCTCCAAAATACAAGAATGAAAAGAATAGTATCGTTGCTATAAATGCTACAACAGGCGTTACGGAAGCTGAAAAGCGCCATCCTCTGTTCATAATAGGAGCTGACAAGAAAACCACGAGAATGAGCGATAAGATGCCTCCAAAGATGCTCTGATTGCCATATATTTCTGCCAAAATGCCATTTCCGCCACTTATCTTGTTCAGATTACTGACCTGTGTCTTCCATGCTGATTCAAAAAGGCTTACTACTAACCCATATGATACTACTAGTATAGCAATTAGAGCTAGATAGCTTGATTTTGCTAGAAATTTTAAAGATTCCACAAATGATATTTCTACTTTTTTTTTCTTAGGTCTCTCCTCTACTTGATAGAGGGCAGGATATCGCTTGATATATCGGGCAAAAATGTTGTACACGACTAAGATGATAGCGGCTAGCCCTATAATAACTCCTAGCATTAGGTCTAAATTTTCTTTAGAGCGTTGTAAAGCCACACCTGCTGCTATAAGGCCTGTGCTGGCTCCTAAGGATAGAAAGCTGTAAAATCTTTTAGCTTGCTCAATGCCGGTAGTTTCATTGACAAATGTCCAGAAAAGAATGCTTAGTACGACTGTGCCCCAAGCTTCGGCATTGATATAAAACAAAGATAAAGGCCAGTACCTAATAGCTTCCCATAAACCTAGCATTTTAGGAAAGCGAGCATTGAGGCTGTCAGCCAGAATGTCTTGCCTTAGACTATCTAGGTTGGGGAGTAGAAAAAAGTAAAATAGACCAAAAAAGGCTAGGAAGTACAAAACAAATGCGTTAAATCTACCATCCCGATCCATTACTCTGCTGACCTTACTATAGATAATTGTGAAGAGTATAATCATGGGCGTCACGCCAAATAGCTTTAGATAGTAAATCACTTCTGGCCCGCTGTGGGCTATTAGAAACATATCCTTCAAATTTCTTAGAGTAGCGTAGTTGAAAGATATCATGAAGAATATGGAGGTCAACGGAATGAATTTTCTTAGCTCACTCTTATGGATAGGAAATATAACGCTACGTATCTTGCCAAGTTTTTTATTGTTTTCCATGATTGTTTTATACTATATCAGTTGCATATTCTGACAAGCTAGTCTTATTCAGAAGGATGCTATTAATCTTTTGAATAATCTCTTTATTAGTTCCCTCTTACAGAGAGTGCTAGTTAGCTCTTTTTTATAAAAATTACAAATTTTTTGATTACAAGTTTCTTGAAATTTTCTCTCTTACCAATCTCTTAGCCAATGAGGCGTTGCTTATGCGATAGAAAGTTTCGGTAACAGTAAGATGAGCTGCCGTTAGCAGTGAGTATGTGAAGAATGGCTTGTATAAGATGGGGCTAGTACACCTACGTCTTTTTCAGGGTAGATGATTGTCTGACTAGCCTTGTTATCTATTCATACGCTTAGCCATATAGCTTATAATTCCTTCTTGTGTGGCTGGCATAGCTTCTTGTCCTTTCTCCCAGTTAGCAGGACATACTTCGCCGGACTGTTCTACATGGTGCCACATATCTATAATGCGTAGCACTTCATGAACATTTCTGCCTAGAGAAAACTCATTGATAGTTTCGTGCCTGACAATACCCTCTTTATCGATAAGAAAAGTACCCCTGTAAGCAACTGGTGCTCCATGAAACACCAAGCTTCCTACTTCGTCATGGTTCCATGCACCTCCTAGCACATTATAGTTGGTGGCAATAGTCTTAGCAGTATCAGCCACTATGGGATAAGTGACGCCTTGAATCCCTCCTTGGCTTTTAGGTGTATTAAGCCATGCTAGATGAGTCTCTTCCGTATCAGTAGAGCAGCCTACCACAGCTACTCCTCGCTGCTCAAGCTCGCTCAATACCTCTTGAAGGGCTATAAGCTCAGTGGGACAGACAAAAGTGAAGTCTTTGGGATAGAAAAAGAAGATCACTTCTTTGTTGCCTATGAACTGTAATAGAGAAAAGTCTTGTACAATTTCTTGCCCATTGACTACTGCAGGTGCTCTAAATAGCGGAGCTCTTTTTCCTATCAAGGCCATAATGATTATAATTTTAAAATTTTGCAGAATTATTTCGTTAGCTAGCAACTATTAGTTTGCTACAAATATAGGAGAGTAAGCCTTGTAAAGCAATAGTGCACTAGTAGCTAACCTGACAGAGCGAGACTATTTCAAAATAGTATTACGCGTTCTAGCACTTCTTTTGAGTGCGCCTTTTGACAAGGCGCACTCATACGCAGGGTTTAGCGTTAGCAAAAGACAATGAGCTTATGTTCTAAGGATTTATCTGAGAGAGTAATTAGCTGACAAAAAATAATCTCAACTGCCCTCCAACTAGAAGTTGGAGGGTTACGGATCACGGCTGGAAGCCGGAAGCAGTCTAAAAACATATTTGCTGCTGCACTAAGTGGATCTGCTTCTGCGTGATTATTCATAGAGCCATTGATAACTTCCTCCGGTACATTACCCTCTAGTAGAGCTAAAATAGCCTCTAACCCCAAAATTATGGCCCCAATATCGACTCCTTAGCTGCCTAAACTCTTCTTGGATTTTACGCCAACTACGGCCCTTAGTCCGTCTCAGAAACTCACCGACAGATATATGAGGGGGAATGGAAATGAAAAGATGCATATGATCACTGGACAATACACCATTAATGATTTGAACGCCAAGCTCCTCTGCAACTTGGGCTATGCTAGCCCTGACACGTAGGCGAAGTTGGCCTGTAAGTACTTTGTAAGGCTACTTTGTTATCCATATAAGATGATAACGATGATGGAAAACAGTATGGTAGCTTCTTGTGTAGCTGGTCATATTTAGTAAGATAGCTGAAGTCTTTCCCATCTGGAAGATGGGGTGCTTAAACCATTTAGAGGACTATAAAATATACTCAGTACAGTCTTGGCTAGTACAACTAAGCACTAACTGCTGATTGCCTGCCAAATGCTCGAGGTTCTTCCTGTATCTTCACACACCTCTCATCTAAGCCCCTGAATACCCTAGAGCTTATCTCTGCTATCCCTACTGCCCCTTTGCCAGGTATAAGCTACTACTTCTCCTTTAAATTCCTTGCCCAACTATTTGGTGTACGCCTCCCGCATCAGGCATGCAAGCGTACAGGCGCCCTATGCTTTTGCTCAGAAAATGCATGCAGAAAGGTGCTTGAAATTGCGCTAGCACATAAGAAAAGGGGTATGAGCATAAAAAGCATGCACTATGTATGCAAATGTGCAGTTTGTAGGATACTAACCGGCATTAGTAGCCTCAATACGGGCCTTGCCCGTATTCCTCTTGCTATCCCTGCTATACTCTCTCTTGTATTTATCACTCTCTTACGTTTCGCTAACGTCATAATTTGTATACAAATTATGACGTTAGCGAATTCATGACTCAATACTAATGAAAAGAAAACTAGACAAGCTCAGGTTGAGAGCATGATTCAGAGAATATTGGCCTTAATAATACACAGCTAGACGATATTGCTTCTATCAGCTACTCCTCAGGCCGTTCCATTGTCTCAGCCATGCAGGGTGTCTCTTTCGGGTGGCTGATTAGCTGAGCTGGTAGAAGGCGAAGGGCTAAGGTCTTTCAAGACAGGTGTAGGAGTAGCGTGTCAGAGCATATCGTATAGGCTCGCAACTCTCCTGGACCTTGAATGGCAGACAGGGCAGCCATAGGCAAATAGCTCCTCAATTTTTTAGGCACAATGAGAGACCCTAGCTCGGCCACGCACACTGCTCCCTGAACTATGGGCAAAGGGCACCACTCCGCAATAGCAGGACAACTGTTTGCCTGTTTGTATTTTTGTAAACTCCCCACTAGATAGGAACATTTGACAAGCTGTTACTGGGCCTATTCCCTTGACCGAAGTGGCAATAGTGTATTGCTCCTTGATTTTTTCATCTGCTTTAATCAGTGCTTCAAGCTGCTGCTCGACCTTGATATCTTTTGCTATCCCCTGCAATGACCCTTTACAGCCCTCTTTGAACATTTTGTAACTGCCTGTCATAAATCTTTTGTATTCTTTTAAAGGCTTCGAGATGCTATCTCTAGATTTGATTAAGCGCTCGCGAATAGAGACCAGGGCTTTGAGTTGTCGGATAACCCCTCGATCCGGTAGCCATAGTTGTGCTTTATCTTGGAAGCGGAAGGCGTATTGGGCAATGCGCCTGGCATCGAGCTGATCGCTCTTGCCTGGTTGCAAGCCCAAAGATTTTTTAATGGCTAAAGCATTCTCTACCCAGATGGCCTAATGCTTACGGCTTAAAAAATCCACCAAGGTATAATTTAGATGCCGTTGTATTCCAGGTAAAAGAGCGCGTTTTGTAAGTCTACCTTCCATTTCAAATGCTTTCATACCTTTTAGATCGTTGCTCACCATTAGGTGATCTTGCTGCTCAGCTTCCTTGTTGATGACTATCTCTAAGGTGTCTTTAGCAACGTCTATACCGATAAAATGTTTTTTATTGTTCATGCTATTTAGTTTTATGTAAAAGATAGCTTTTAAAGCTATCCTTTACAGCTTAGCTGCTAGTGTTGGCCCAGGGCTGGAACCCCTAGCAACGCTCATAAATTATCTTTATTTGAAACCCTTCAGAAGGGACGCGCAACAGACCTAGTTTCTTGAAATAGTTATACCCTACTATTCTATAGGAGCTCTTTGAAGCGATAATAGCTATCTCTGCTATAGCCCATCGTTCTACAGGCTGCTGAGATGTTATCTAACTTTGGGACTAGCTCTAACAAGCCTTAGGTTTGATAATCTTTTGATGTAGATTCATGACTAATCTCTGGTTATAGGTTCGTTAAACTTAACTTTGTATGATTACAATCTAAACTAATACAGCCTTGTGGGCAAACGCAAGCTATCCCATACTAGGCCCAGTGTATAGCATTACTATGGATAAAATTCAGCTGTGTTTTAATACTCAAGTGCTCAGGATGGGTAAGCATAGAATCCTCTCGGATAACCTGTTTGGCTGCTTCTCTGGCAGCTTGTAAAACTTTTCCATCCTGTCCCAAGTCTGCAATCTTCAAGTCTAATGTACCACTTTGCTGCACACCCATCATATCACCAGGCCCTCTGAGTCGTAGATCTACATCTGCAATCTCAAATCCATCGTTAGTGCGCACCATCGTCTGGATGCGTTCTTTACTCTTATCATTAAGTTTATAGTCAGTCATGAGGATACAGTAAGACTGCTCGCTACCTCTTCCTACTCTACCGCGTAGTTGATGCAACTGTGCTAACCCAAAATACTCAGCATTCTCGATCATCATAAAACTAGCATTAGGCACATTGACGCCTACTTCGATGACCGTAGTAGCGACCATGATTTTCGTCTCACCCCTGACAAAGCGTTGCATCTCATAGTCTTTGTCAGCCGCTCTCATCTTACCATGAATGATACTGATAGGCAGCTCAGGAAAGGCACGACAGATGCCCTCATAGCCATCCATCAGGTTCTTATAATCTAGCTTGGTAGACTCTTCGATGAGGGGATAGACAATGTATGCTTGCCTACCCATAGCTATTTGCTCTCTGAGAGACTGAAATACCTTGAGTCGCTGTGCATCGTAATAATGGAGCGTCTTGATAGGCTTTCTACCGGCGGGCATTTCATCGATTACAGACACATCGAGGTCGCCATAGAGCGTCATAGCTAGCGTGCGAGGGATAGGCGTAGCTGTCATGATCAGCACATGTGACATGTAATGCTGTTTTTTTTGCCATAACTTAGCTCTTTGCATCACACCAAATCGGTGTTGCTCATCAATTACAGCTAACCCTAGGTCTTTAAATGCCACGGTAGCACTAATCAGTGCGTGCGTACCAACTAGGATTTGCAGTGTGCCTTGTTCTAATGCAGCTAATATCGCTTTGCGCTCACTTGGTCTAGTAGAGCCTGTAAGTATGGCTATGCTGATGTTTATAGATGTTGCAAATTGATGCAGCCTTTTGTAATGCTGCTCAGCCAGTATCTCTGTAGGAGCCATCATAGCTACCTGGGAACCACTCCCCAAAGCAATGAGCATACTTAAGAAGGCCACCATTGTTTTACCACTGCCTACATCGCCTTGCAAGAGCCGATTCATCTGCTTACCTGCACATAAATCTTGGTAAATCTCCTTGACCACACGCTTCTGTGCCTGAGTTAGCTCAAAAGGAAGGCTAGTACGATAAAACTGATTTAAAAGGCTAGTATCCTGAAATATTTGACCAGGCTGCTTTTCAATCCGTATTTGCCTGAGCTGTAGGAGGCGCAGTTGGATATAGAAAAGCTCCTCGAACTTCAACCGAAAACGTGCTTTTTGGAGGGACTCATAGCTCTCAGGAAAATGAATGTTTAAGAGTGCCTCTTTTCTACCTATCATATTATAACGCTGTCTCAGGTGGTCAGGGATAGTCTCTGGGACGCGGCTAGGAAGTTGTTGCAGTAGGTTTCGCTGTAGCTTGGCAAGAGACTTGCTATCTAAATAGTACAACTTGAGCTTTTCAGTAGTATGGTAAACAGGAAGTATTGGCTGGGATTGTTGTGTAGGAGCAAATACTTCCAGCTCAGGATGAACTAGACTGATCTGTCCATGATAAGCAGTAGGCTTACCAAATACGGTATATATGGCACCTATTTGCAACTGCTTACGAATCCACTGTAGCTTTTGGAACCAGACTAGCTTGATCTCTCCTGTCTCATCTTGAAAGGAAGCTATTAGTCTTTTTTTCCCAGTCTCAATGGACCTTGCATAGCGTATAGAGCCCTTTAGCTGTACATAGGGTAGGTCTTCTTGGAGCTCTG
>JBCCHM010000003.1:0-15229 GCA_039028755.1 Bacteroidota bacterium
AGACGCCTAAAGTATCCATAGACCGTTTTCCAGGGAGGGAAGCTATGGGGTAACATGCGCCATTGGCAACCTGTTTTGACTAGCTAAAGGATAGCATTGACTAAAGTAGGGCGACTGTGTATGGCCCGATTTCCATAGCCATTGCTATATTCAAAATGGTGTCGGATACGCTTCCACTGAGCATCTGTCAAATCAGTGGGATACATATTAATTAGATATTTTGATGAATAATGAGAAATATGAGCCAATTTAATACTTTTTCATTGAGACAGTCTCGTAGTATGTAGAAACTCGCAAGTTCGGCTTAGGACAGTGAAAACTATAGCCCTTAAGGAAATTTTTGTTATATCTCAAAAAGATATATATTAGCTAGTAGGCAATCCTAAACACATCTATGACCACAACACCTGCAACTATAGACATACTCATCTTCGTGGCCTTCTTGGTACTTAACCTAGTTGTCGGCTTCAAGTATCGAGGCAAGTCCCAAACTTTCAAAGAATATGCCATAGGCGATAAAAAGTTCTCTACAGCCACACTCACCGCTACCGTTGTGGCTACCTGGATGTCAGGCAGTGCTTTATTCATTGACCTTGAAAATACCTACAGTAGGGGCTTGTACTATATGATAGCAATATTAATAGGTACAATTGTTGGATTTTTACTCATTACAAGCCGTGTGCTAGGTCCGCGCATGGGCAAGTTCCTGAACAACGTCTCTGTGCCCGAATGCCTCGGAACCCTGTATGGGAAGCCGGTGCAGACTATTGCTGGAATCGGTGCCGTGTTGTCAAATATAGGTTATATAGCCATCCAGTTTGAGGTGATCTCTAGAATCTTGAAGACCCTTTTTAACTATGATAGCCCTTGGGTGACTGTTATTGCGGGCACCATCATTATGCTCTACTCAATCTCTGGTGGGGTCAAAGCCGTGACCTTTACAGACGTTATCCAATTTTTCACTTTTGGCACCTTACTCCCTGTACTGGCCTTGGCGATTTGGAACAAAGTCAAAGACCCCAGCGAGGTAGCTTATGTGCTCAACCACAACCCCCTCTTAAGCTTCAAAAAGGTAGTAGGGTGGACCCCTGAGTTTATGGGTACCATTGCGCTGATAGGTTACTTCATAATCCCTGAACTGCCGCCCCAGCTATTTCAGCGCATCGCCATGGCCCGTGACGTGGCGCAAGTCAAACGCTCGATGACCTATGCGAGTGTGGTGCTCTTAGCAATAACGCTATGCACCATGTGGATCGCTGTGCTGCTCTTGGTCGATCAGCCAGGCCTGGAGTCCAGTCAGGTAGTGCAGTACATGGTAAATGAGTACACGTATCCTGGGCTGAAAGGCTTTCTAGGGGTAGGGGTAATTGCCCTGGCCATGTCTACCGCAGACTCTGCTTTGAACTCCTGTGCCGTGGTTATTGCCAATGACATCCTACTGCCGCTTTGGCCCAAACAATATAATTCCTTAAAGGTAGCTAGGTGGTCGACTTTAGTGTTGGGAAGCCTTTCCTTGCTGATGGCGCTAAAGGACTTGGATCTTTTAGACTTACTTTTGCTCTCTGCTAGCTTTTATTCACCCATTGCTATCATCCCCATGCTCCTAACCATCTTTGGCTTTCAAACTAGCAGAAGAGTGGTACTTATGGCCATGGCAGCGGGGTTCATGACTGTAATGTCTTGCCTGGTATACTTTAAAAGCGTCAATAGTTTCTTTCCGGGCATGATCGCCAACTTCATCGTGCTCCTGGGTGCACACTACCTGCTGGGTGAACAAGGTGGGTGGGGGCATAATCCTGTAGAGAGCGATCTTTCTACATTGCCCCAGCGAAGTAACTGGAAGGAGTGGCTAGCCGCAACGAGGCAGTTTAAGCTCTACGCCTACCTGAAGCGTGTCTTACCACAGCAAGAGTATGCCTACCTCTTTTTGGGCTTCTACATCTTTACTACTACCTATGCCTTACTTTATCTACTGCCCCCAACAGTGGCTTTACAATACCCCAAACTCTACAGTAGTATCCAGTACTCTGTGACAATGATCATTACTAGCTTCTTGGCTTTCCCTATATGGCCTAAGCCTCTGCAAAGTAGTCGTTTTCTGGTGTGGATATGGCCGATGAGTATCTTTTATGCACTGTTTGTAGTAGGTGGTATACTAGTCATCATGAGCGGCTTTGCCTTGCCCCAAATGCTCCTGCTTGCACTCAATTTTGTGATGGCATTGCTGCTGCTCCACTGGCCGTTAGCCATAGGCATGGCTACAGGTGGAATCTTTGTTGCTATATGCTTCTTCAAGCAGTACACAGGTCTGGAAAGTATACCAGGAGATTTAGGCTCTCTTCAGTTTAAAATTATCTATGGTCTGTTACTACTCAGCAGCTTCCTCATTACCCTTTTCAAGCACAAGCAAGCCTACTACAATCTAGAAAGATACAATGCCCTACTCACGCAAGAACGACAGGTAACGAATGAGGAGCTCATCAAAGCGCTGCATGCTGAAGAGCACTTCTTTACTGAAGTGGGTACCGAAGGCAACGATCTACTAGAAGCTGTCATCCAAAAAGTAGAGAAGTTTAAGCAGCAAGCTCAGAAAATGGCTACAGCACAGCAGCTCACACCCACGAGTCAGGTCTTGCAAGAAGTCAATATGGCCCTCAAAGATACCATGGATTACCTGCGCAATGTTGCCTATCGTGCATACAACTACCTTCGGCTCGAGGTAAGCACCACGCCCATAGACAAGCTGCTCACAGAAAGCCTGGATGTACTCAAAGTGCAAGATATAGAGACTAGGGAGCAGCTGCGTATTATGAACATGGCTAGCTACCAAACACTGGAGTGTGATACAGCTAGAATCCAGCAATTGCTCGTCAATGCTGTGCTCTGTGCCCAGCATAATATCCCCAACCCCTCCTACCCTATCTTCCTACATATGCAGGAAACATTCCTGGGCTACCCCCTCACCTCAGTCAAAAACTACATCAAAGAGGTGGCTGCTCTTTGCATTACAGTCACTAGAGCAAAGCTCCCACCAGTCCCTAAGGCATTGTACATGGGCACAATGAACAGCAATGACTTCTGGCTGCCACAATCCAGGGAAGCGCTTGGTCTCTTCGACAACCAGCGTATTGTAGAGGCACATTATGGGGTTACAGAGCTTACAAAAGGCGAGGAAGGACTTACCCAGACTTATGTCATACCAGTGCGCCTGCGCGAGGTAAGGCCCCCAATGATGGACATACCCCAGATGGAGATAGGCAGGCTAGGAAAAGGACCCCAAGAAGTGCTACCAGAGGAGACTGCCCTACTGACAAGGTTACAAGAAGAAACTACTGTTGATATAACATTAGCAGAAAAAGCTATCAAGACCATCAAAAAATTTCATGGTCACGTAAAGCGAAAATCAGGAGAACCTTTTTATCTGCACCCTATTGCAGCCACAGAAATTTTGTTGGACTATGCGCAGGACCAAGCAGCTGTCCTAGCCACACTACTCCATGACGCTGTAGAAGATACTCCCCTGACTTTGTCAGAGATAGGGGTGGTTTTCGGCCCAGATGTAGCTAACATTGTCAATAAGGTGACGCACCTAGAAGGTCAGTTTCAGCGGATCAAAATGAATCCTCAGGAGAATATCCGACAATTACTTGAAGAAACAGATATACGTGTGCTGCAGGTTAAACTAGCAGACCGCCTCCACAACATGCGCACGATAGAGGGACATCCTTCGCTAGCTAAGCAGAAAAAGATAGCTGATGAGACGTTGCATTTCTTTGTGTCTATTGCCAAGTACTTAGGCCTTAAGCAGATAGAAGAAGAGCTGCAAGAGATTATTGCTAAAGTGTTGAAAAAGCGATAAGATAGGTTTTAGACCTTGTTTGTTATACAAACTGCTGTGTATATTCAGTTGCCAACCCTCTAATTTGGTCGCCAATCAATAAGGATTGAGTGTTGTGCTTTACTTGGGGTTACTAGATTGTCTCAAAAAAACACATGTTCAACGTCGAGATATCTAGAGAAAGATATTGCTCAACCTAAATAAGGTGTAGTATTTGATAAGGATAAATCTTATACAAGGCAAATTGTTTCAGTATCTTGAGTTATGACCTACAGTTTAAATAACTAACCATGCCTGCTATCACACTAGATATTGCCATATTCAGCATTTTTTTAGCAATGAATCTCCTCATAGGGTTAGGTGTTGGTCGCAGTGTAAAAACCTTGCGCGAATACGCCATTGGCCGTAAAGACTTCTCTACGGCTACTATGACCTCTACGATCGTAGCTACTTGGACGGGAGGTGGATTTATCTTCTATGCTTTAGCCAATATCTATACCACTGGCTTGCTATTTATTGTAGCGACGATGGGAGGAGTGGTATGTTTACTGATTACAGGACAGATTTTAGCTGTACGCATAGGAGAGTTCTTAAATAATCTTTCTGTAGCCGAAGCCATGGGAGACCTATATGGTCCAGTAGTACGCATCATTACTGCTATTAGTGGTATAGCAGGCGTAGCAGGCTATATAGCTGTGCAGTTTAAGGTAATCGCTAAAATGCTATCCTTGCTATTAAATGTTGAGGGGCCATTAGTAGCTGTTGCGGCAGCTGCTATTGTCATTCTTTACTCAGCTTTTGGCGGTATTCGCTCTGTTACCTTTACAGATGTATTTCAGTTTATTGCTTTTAGCATCTTTATCCCTATGCTAGCACTGATAGTTTGGAATAACCTAAAGGATCCTGGCCAGGTTGCATGTATACTGGCCACGAACCCAATATTTAGCTTGCGGGAAGTAGTAGGTTGGAACCCTCAGTTTCTAGGTGCGCTAGGCTTGATGCTCTACTATTTAATTCCTGGTATGAGCCCAGCTATATTTCAAAGGATGGTTATGGCCCGTGATTTCACACAAGTTAAAAGCTCCTTTACCTATGCAGCGGGAATTAGGTTCCTTATGGTCATGGCAGTGGCTTGGGTCGCAATTTTATTATTAGCTGATGACCCTAGTCTAGACCCTAATGACTTGGTCAGACACATCATTAACCATTACGCCTATCCAGTGCTTAAAGGTTTCATTGCTATAGGTATAACGGCTCTAGCTATGTCTATGGCAGACTCTGACTTAAATGCGTGTACTGTGCTAGCTGTCCATGATATCATCAAGCCCTTAAAACCTTCTTTTAAGGAGCCAATCTCTATCGTTAGGATATTCTCTTTTGGTATAGGTGTTCTGGCACTGTCATTAGCATTGTTTACCAATGATATACTAGAGCTCATCTTATTATCTGGTAGCTTTTATATGCCTATCGTGACTGTACCCCTACTGCTAGCTATCTTTGGCTTTCGAAGCAGTAAGCGAGCTGTCTTGATAGGTATGGCAGCAGGTTTTGCTGTAGTAGTAGCTTGGCGTACATTCTTTGCCTATACAGGTATCAATAGTGTTATCCCTGGCATGGTGGCTAACATAGTCTTCTTCATGGGCAGCCACTATCTACTGAAAGAGCAAGGTGGCTGGGTAGGGATCAAAGATGAAAGGCCTCTTCTAGCTGCTAGGCAAGCACGTCAAGAGGCTTGGAAAGCTCTGATCAAGACTATTAAACATCCTAAACCCTATGCTTACCTCAAGAAAAACCTCCCTGCAAAAGAAGGGCTATACACGTTATTCGGTATCTACGTGATAGGTGCCACTTATGCTTCATTTTTTACCATACCAGAAGCAGTAGTCACTACTTACCAGAAGCTCTATGAGCACATTGCACACTCTGTCCTCATCGCTTCAGCTGCTTTTATCACCTATCCTGCCTGGCCACCTACTTTCAGGGGTAAACGCTTTATTGCCTTTGCCTGGCCGCTGGGTATTGGCTACATCCTCTTTGTAGTAGGTACTGTGCTCGTTGTGATGAGTGGCTTCCACCAAGTACAAGTCATGATTTTCATGCTGAACCTGGTCATGGCTGCTTTGCTCCTCTATTGGCCACTCATGGTATTGCTACTTACCAGTGGCATCTTACTAGCTTTGGGAGCCTTTAAGCTATATGTAGGGGCAGTTCCTCTGCTAGGTGTGACTGATTCACTCCAGTTCAGAGGCATCTATGGCATACCCCTGTTCATCAGCTTTCTGGTTGCGCTTATTAGGGCTAAACAGATTCAAGCAAGGCTAGAAGGGCAAAATACATACTTGCTAACGGTCCAAGAAGCAACAAATACAAGATTGGTAGAGACTTTACGGTGTAGAGAGGAATTCTTAAAAGAACTTAACCCTGGTGATATAGCGATATTTGATGATGTTACAGCTGCCTATATAAAACAAGCTATCTACCGCGTCAAGGACTATTTACGCCTAGATGTAAGTAAGGTGAATTTAGATCAACTACTGGTCGAGGCCAGGTCTACGCTCAAGCTACAGAATCTCGAACCTCAGCCTCAATTTATAACTAAAAAGCACACCAAGCAGGAAGAAATACATGCTGACTCAGCTAAGATTAAGCAGTTGCTAGCAGATAGCATGGTCTATATACAGAAACATAATACAGCCAATAGTCCTATTACCATTGGTCTAGAAGATGCCATCTTAGGCCATAGCATAGAACATATAAAAGATTATACGAGAAAGCTCAAGGCCTTGAAGATTACCATTACGACTGAAAAAGAGCTTCCTCCTACTCAAAAAATCTACATGATTAATCCGGTACAGACTGCTATCCAGACTCCCCAAAACTATGAAGAGATAGCCCTGGCAGATAATGCCCGCACTGTAGACGCCCACTATGGCTATGCAGATACAAGTAAAAGCACAACCCATGTCTACGTGATTCCTAGTAATGTAAGAGAAATTAGAGGCAAGGTAATGGAGCTACTTCGAGAGCCTGCAGCAGCTGACCCCGAAGAGCTCAAGCACTCCCTAGCGATGCAGCTAGAAAAAGAGCTACTAGACAAACTGCGAGATAC
Organism: Bacteroidota bacterium; assembly: GCA_039028755.1. Lineage (GTDB taxonomy): Bacteria > Bacteroidota > Bacteroidia > Cytophagales > Amoebophilaceae > JBCCHM01. Next base: position 6,948 of record JBCCHM010000003.1, read on the forward strand.
GGATGTAGACCTAGCAGTCATCCATAAAGCATTGAAGATGATTCAGCGGTATCATGGAGGTATCAAGCGGAAGTCAGGGGAGCCCTTCTTCACCCATCCTATGGCAGCGGCTCTGATTCTACTAGAATACTCCCAAGACCAAGATGCCGTGGTAGCAGTACTCTTACATGATACGGTCGAAGATACAAGTCTATCGCTGGTACACATACGGACTATGTTTGGGGAGCGTGTAGCCTACTTAGTAGATAAGGCTACAGATCTAGAAGACAAAATGAGAAGGATGAGCTTGGAAGCTTACGAGAATCTCCATCGGCTGATAACGTGTGATGATCCTAAAGCGGCACTGGTGAAGCTCTCAGATAGGCTGCATAATATGCGCACTATACAGGGACATCCATCTATAGCCAAACAAAAACGTATCGCTAGTGAGACGTTGACTTTCTTTGTACCGCTGGCTAAGAAGTCAGCACTAGTAGGTATGGCCCAGGAGCTAGAGAAGCTGAGCTTGAGAGTTTTGGAAAAGAGGTAGGTAGTTTCAGTAAATAGCTGTCCTTAGCTATAGTACACCAATTCGGACGATACCATGCCCTTAATCAAATCAATAGCAGGTGTGCGAGGCACTATAGGCGGCAAGATAGGAGAGGGACTAACCCCTATCGACGTAGTGGCGCTCACCACTGCCTTTGGCAGACAACTGCTTCAGCAGCCAGGTAGTAAACTCGTGGTCATCGGCCGTGATGCCCGTCCTTCTGGCGCTATCATCAGCCAGCTAGTAAGTGCTACCTTACAAAGCCTAGGCATTGATGTCATGGATCTGGGACTTTCTACTACGCCTACGGTAGCTATAGCAGTGCCAAAAGAGCAAGCCAGTGGGGGTATGGTAATCACAGCTAGCCATAATCCTGCCGAGTGGAATGCACTTAAACTACTGAACCAAGCTGGGGAATACATTGATGCTCCTACAGCTGCTGCTGTGTTTGCTGTGGCAGCACAGCATGACCATACCTTTGCGGGAGCTCAGCAGCTGGGTAAGTACTCTTGTAAGGATAATTATGTGGATGAACACATTAGACAGATCTTAGCCCTGCCCCTAGTAGATCGAACAGCTATTACCCAAAGAAAGTTTAAGGTAGCTGTGGATGCTGTAAACTCTACTGGTGGCCTAGCTATACCCAAGCTCTTACAGGCACTGGGCGTGACGCACATCACAGAGTTACACTGCCAGCCCACAGGTCTTTTCCCGCATGACCCAGAGCCGCTTCCTGAGCACCTGACTGAGCTAGCTGATACAGTCAAAGCAGGGGATTATGACCTAGGTATTGCTGTAGATCCTGATGTAGATCGGCTGGCTGTTGTGGATGAAAATGGCCAGGCTTGGGGAGAAGATTATACCTTGGTAGCAGTAGCTGACTATGTACTCAGCCAAACGCCAGGTAATACTGTCTCCAACTTATCTTCATCTAGCGCGCTAAAAGTCCTCACGATGCAATACGGAGGTAGCTATGCAACCTCAGCCATAGGAGAGATGCATGTAGTAGCTAAGATGAAAGCTACCCAGGCAGTCATTGGTGGAGAGGGGAATGGCGGTGTCATCTATCCTGCGCTACACTATGGGAGAGATGCACTTGTCGGCATTGCCTTGCTGCTCTCTCATTTAGCTCGTTCAGGGCAAGCAGCTTCGGCCCTCAGAGCTGGCTATCCTAGCTATGCCATGGCTAAAACTAAAATCCAACTCGCCCCTGAGGTAGATATAGCTATTATCCTGAACAAGCTCAAAAGCCAATACAGTCAGTACCCTATCAACACAGAAGAGGGGATCAAAGTGATGCTAGATAGAGGCTGGGTTCATCTTCGGAAATCTAATACCGAGCCTGTCATCAGAATCCATGCAGAGGGAGCTACCCAGGAAAGTGCCACAAGCCTACTAGCCCAAGTAATGCGTGATATCCAGAAATTCATGCCTACAGTAGTTCTATAGCTATGACCGTCTACCTAGATAATGCTGCTACTACGTCTTTGGATGAAGAAGTACTAGAGGCCATGCTTCCTTACATGACCACACTATGTGGTAGCCCTTCTGCTATCCATAGCTATGGCCGAAAGGCCAAGGTAGCTGTAGAAAAAGCCCGTAAGCAGGTTGCAGCACTACTCAACGCTACTCCGGCAGAGATTTTTTTTACCTCAGGTGGTACCGAAGGAAACAACATGGCGCTACGAAGTGCCGCGGAAAGCTTAGGTATTTGCCATGTCATCACCTCGCCGATAGAGCACCTAGCTGTACTCCAGCCCCTAGCGCACATGGCTCAGTCAGGCCAGATTCAGCTTTACTATGTAGCGCTAGATGACCAGGGTCATGTCCAATATGACCATCTAGAGCGCTTACTGAAAAGCCATGAACACTCCTTGGTCAGCTTGATGCATGGTAACAACGAGATAGGCAATCTCAATGACTTGGTACGCATTGGAGCGTTGTGTCAGCAATACCAGGCTATCTTCCATACCGATGCCGTACAAACTCTCGGTCATTATAAGCTGGACTTGCACTCCTTACCCGTACATCTTTTGGTAGGCTCAGCGCATAAGCTTCATGGACCCAAGGGCATTGGGCTTATTTACATAAGCAATGATATCCAGATCACCCCATTTATATATGGGGGGGCACAAGAGCGCGGCATGCGGGGTGGCACAGAAAATGTGCCTGCTATCATGGGCTTGAGCAAAGCACTGGAAATTGCCTACCGAGATATGGAGACCAACCGTCCGTACATACAAGGCCTAAAGCAACAAATGATCCACAACTTAAGGGCTAGCATTCCTAGTATCTCCTTCTATGGAGATAGTGCTGACTTAGCTAAGAGCTTGTATACCCTCCTAAGCGTTAGTCTTCCTCCCGCAGAAAACCATGATATGCTTTTATTTAACCTAGACATACACCAGATTGCTGCCTCTGCAGGTAGTGCCTGTACCAGTGGTAGTCAGAAAGCCTCCCATGTAATGGAGGCGCTTCATGTAGACCCCAAACGGAGCACAATACGATTTTCTTTGGGTAAGTATAACACCGCTGCAGAGATCGATTACGCGGTTGAGAAGCTAGCCGAGCTTTGCGCTATCCATGCCTAATAGGCAACTTGGTAAGCAAGTCTTACTAGGCTCTATGTGCTTGAGGGCTTAGTAAGATGTATTTTTATAGGTTAGCTGTATATTTATGGCCTCAGCATGAAGCACGCCTGGAAATATTACCTCATAGCCTTAACAGCATTACTTATAGACCAAGCAGTCAAGCTTTGGGTACACTTTAGCATGGAGCTGGGTGTACTAGGTCAAATCAAACTGCTTGGTAATTGGTTTAAGCTATACTATACCTTAAATCCAGGTATGGCCTTTGGTATTCAGTTCGGCTTTAAGTATGATAAGGTGTTGCTGACGATCATACGGATTATTGCTACTGTGATGATAGGCCGACATATATGGCAGCTAGCTAAAAGTAAAGATACTCCTTCATGGCTACTATGGGGGTGGTCCTTAGTCCTAGGAGGTGCAGCTGGCAATGGGATTGATAGTATCTTTTATGGTGCACTGCTCCATAATGTGCCCTATGAAGCACCTATACCTTGGTTTTACGGGCAGGTCATCGATATGTTTTACATAGATATCTGGACGAGTAGGCTTCCTAGCTGGGTGCCCTGGTTTGGAGGGCAGTGTGTTACTTGCTTCCCTATCTTTAACCTAGCGGATGTAACTATCCTTGTGGGTATAGCACTAGTTCTTTTTAGCAGAAGAGAGCGTGGTCAGCAACCTGTGGAGTCAGCTTCTCAGCAGAATAATGATAGCCAAAAGCCCTATGAATACCAAGTTGCCCTACAGCCCTGAGCAGTGGGCCAGTGCAAGCAGTTTGTCCCTTAGCTATGCAGCAAAAAGTTTTTGATAGGCTGGATAAGGTGACTTGTACCTCCTGCGCCAATGTTGATAAGCACCTCCGGCTTACCATGCTCAGCTAAGAGAGCAACCAAGTCATCTTCAGTACATAGATATTTCTGCTCTAGCTTCATCTGATCGAAGATAAGTGCTGAAGTAACGCCCTCAATTGGTTCCTCTCGGGCTGGATAAATATCTAGTAGAAAAACACGATCAGCTAGGCTTAGGCTCTGGGAAAAACCAGGGGCAAAGTCTCTGGTCCTAGAATATAGGTGAGGCCGAAAAATAGCTGTAATCTTTTTGCCAGGATATACCGTCCTGACGGTACGGAGCAATGCAGCCAACTCTACGGGATGATGGCTATAGTCATCCAAAAAAATCAAGTCTTCTTGCTGAATAATATAATCAAACCGTCTCTTAACACCCTGAAAAGTAGCTATGCCCTGGCGAATAGCCTCAGGGGATATGCCTATGAGTAAACAAGCTGTAATAACTGCTAGGGCGTTCTCTACGTTATGATAGCCAGGGACAGGTAGGTGAATATCCTGGATAACTACATCCTCACTCACATAGTCAAAACAAAAATGTCCTTTGTTTATGTGGATGTTTTCTGCTCGAATAGCTGCTCCTGCTAGGGCATATTGCACCATCCTAGGAATGTATCGGATAGTCAACAGTTTTTTAGCAACCTCTTGGTGGACAATGGCTTGTCCTTGCTTAGACACCCTATGGATAAAATCACAGAAGCCTAATTCAAGCTCCTGTGCATCTCCGTACGTATCTAGATGATCTGGATCCACAGTGGTCACAATCGCTACATCAGGATGTAGTTGTAAAAAAAATCGATCAAACTCATCAGCCTCTATCACCACTATCATATCCTTATCAGCCTTACCCCATATCACTAGGTTAGACTCATAGCCTTTGGCCATACCTCCCAAGAAAGCTGTCATGTTCTTTCCTACACGATACAACACATGCGCCATTAAGGAAGAGGCAGTAGTCTTGCCATGAGTACCTGCTATAGCTACCGTAAAGTAGCGCTGTGTGATCATCCCCAGTACCGCCGCACGCTTGTATAGCGCATAGTTGTTAGCATTCAGGTAGCTCAGTATAGCCTGGTGGCTGGGAATAGCTGGGGTATATACAACCAGGCTTTTATCCTTGTTCTGTAAAATTTCATGCGGAATAGCAGCTACCTGGTCTTCAAAATGTATCACCATCCCTTCTTGTATGAGTAGCTCTGTAAGCTCTGTGGTAGCCCTATCATAGCCAAACACACGAATACCCTGGCGGCTAAACCACCTAGCCAGGGCACTCATGCCAATGCCCCCGATCCCTATGAAGTAGGCGTATAAACAGTTCCTTAGCCTGTTATGCTCAACTGCCATTGGCTAATGCATAGATTAGTGTTACGATGTCAGCTGTTGCCTGTTGTTTAGCCCAGTGCCGCATGCTTTGTACTAAGGCACTTTGTCGATCTGCATCTTGAAACAGCTGGATCACAGTCTGCGAAAGTTTCTGTCTAGCCTCTTTGTCATGAATGAGCAGAGCCGCATCCTGGGCAACCAAGGGCTGCAAATTTTTGGTCTGATGGTCTGCAACTACATTGGGTGAGGGGATAAAGATAGTAGGTTTACCTACTATACAAAGCTCTGCAATAGCCAGTGCTCCTGCTCTAGAAACTACTACATCTGCCGCTGCATAGGCTAAGTTCATAAGCTCTATAAAAGGATAGAGCTTGACAAAAGCACGCTGTTGTTCAGTAAGCTGAGCTTGAATGTCCTCAAAATAAAGACTACCTGTAGGCCAAATAACCTGGATGCCAGCCTCAAGCAGTTGATCTAGGGCTTGCAGGACACTTTCGTTGATAGTGTGGGCGCCTAAGCTTCCTCCTAGTACTAAAAGGCAAGGCCTATCAGGCACTAAGCCAAAGTACTCATAAGCGGCTAGCCGCTTTTCTGCTAGGTTAGTGATATCCTGCCTTACAGGATTACCCGTAAGTACGATCTTATCAGCAGGAAAATATCGATCCATGTGTTTATAAGCCACACACACCTTATCTAGTCGTTTAGCCAATAGCCTATTGGTGAGGCCAGCATAAGCATTTTGCTCTTGGACTAGTGTAGGAATCTGCAGTTGAGTAGCTGCATATAGGATAGGTGCACTAGCATAGCCCCCTGTACCTACTACTACATCAGGCTGAAAGTGCTTGAGCAGCCGCTTAGCCTTCCACAGGCTATGCAGCATTCTAAAAGGAACACTAAGGTTCCGAAATACTTGCTTACGCTGAATACCCCTGATGCTGAGACCTACAATAGGATATCCTGCTGCTGGTACTTGCTGCATTTCCATTTTGCCTTGGGCACCTACAAATAAGAGCTCGTTGCTGGGGTCATGATCCTGCAGCGCATTTGCAATAGCAACGGCTGGGTAGATATGGCCTCCTGAGCCACCTCCGCTGATGATAATTTTCATAGCATTGTTTGTTAGCTACTGAAGTTGCAGTCCTGCTGTGCAATGTTAGGGAATTATGCTTGGTCTTGGTAATAGGCTACAACTTATCACCCAATGGTTAGACAGGTAGTAAGACTCTCTTGTTGATATATATCCTTTACTTAACAATAAATGTTAGGGACTGTTAAAGTTTACGTATTGAATTAGTCACGTAAAGTCGTGATAACCAATTGAAGGATAAATATTTTCGTAGGCGCCATATTTCGACACAGCAATTACTCAAGTGTTTTGCACTCAATCTTACTGCTGCTCAAGCTGACATGTAATATTTCTCCTTATTCTTGTAAGGTTATATACCAAAAGTTAAGGCTGTAATCATCAAATATCTCCTTAGAGCGCATGCAGAGTAGGGAGAATTTGAGTGTGATGCAAGCTATTTTGCCACCTAGGCGTATTAGAGGAAAACGAGGTCGAGGCGCAGTGGGTAAAACGCCTGTATTTGGAGTACTCAAAAGAGGCGGCAAGGTATATGTAGAGATTGTCAAAAACTGTTCAAGGGAGGAGTTATTGCCCATTATTGCAGGAAAAATACTAGAGGGGATCACCATTCATACGGATTGTTGGTGTGCTTATGCTGGGCTTTTATAAAATGGTGTATGAACACTATAGAGAGTTCGATGGGCAAACTAATTTTCAGAGTCAAGTCCCGCATTAATGGACTAGAAATCTTCTGGCGCTATACAAAAAGCAGCCTATCTCAGTTTAAAGGTTTGAGTAATCACCCTTTTGAAGGAAACGGAGTTGAGGTTTACCAAAAGGGAAGAGGCTCTGTATCAATTCTTGATAAGAAAACTCAGAGAATAACCTCTCTAAAGTTTAACAGACCCTTTGGTTTTTATGACAAAAAAAGTACATTTTTAAAAAATACACACTACCTAGTTTCATGTTAGAAAGCTCTTCTGTGTTTGGTCATATCTTTGGCAGTAATACTCCTATGAATACCGAAATAATACTTCTATGAAGCATCTCATCATTGGCCTGGGGAATATAGGACCTGGGTACGAGCTGACGCGTCATAACATGGGCTTCCAAGTGACTGACTACTTGGTCAAACAACACGCAGTGGCTTTCCAGCCAGACCGGTTGGCATTTTTTGCGTCTTTCCGATACCAAGGGAGGAGTATTTGTGTAATTAAACCCACCACTTATATGAACCACAGTGGTAAGGCTGTTCGGTACTGGCTAGAAAAACTACGATTATCTGTTGAGCACAGCCTTGTAGTTGTAGATGATGTGGCTTTGCCTTTTGGTAAGCTTAGGATGCGGGCGCAAGGATCTAGTGCTGGGCATAATGGACTGAAGAGTATAGAAGCGCACCTCGGTACGCAAGCTTATCCGCGCCTAAGGTTGGGTATAGGCAATGACTTTGCTAGCGGCCAGCAAGCCGCTCATGTGTTATCACCATTTCATGCCCCAGAGCTAGCGAAATTGCCTGAGCTTATCAAGCAAGCTTGTGAGATGATACTTGCCTTTTGTATTGTGGGGGTTGGTAAGACCATGGAGCGTTATAACTGAGTAAATGGCTACTCCTCAATAATGACTAGGTGTTGTATTTTAGGTTTTATATAAATATTCCCAAAACTTTATGTATGATTTAGTAACTTTTGAAAAAGTGTAATCTTACAGTGTTGCATAATTTTACCCTACCTCCTTTTTAATAAATCATCGCCTTGCGCTTACTTCCGCAAGCAAAATTAGTAATTTCAGTCAGTTTGTGCTTTACAATCCTTCATATACTGTGATTGTGTTGAGAACTAGCTGATATTTTGTTTTCTTTGGCAGTGCTGAATGGTGATTGTAGCTCAGTTGGCTAGAGCGCTGGTTTGTGGCACCAGAGGTCGCGGGTTCGA
>JBCCHM010000004.1:0-14706 GCA_039028755.1 Bacteroidota bacterium
ATTTATTGAAAAAAGTAGAAACAATACCATGAGAAAAGGAAACGCTAAGAAGAGAAATATCCTTCCAGATCCTAAGTATAAAGATCCGCTCGTTACAAGATTTGTCAACAACCTCATGGAAGCAGGTAAGAAGAACCTAGCTTATACTATATTCTACGATGCGATTGACATCATATCAGAGAAAACAAAGGAAGAGGGATTAGCAGTATGGAAAAAAGCCCTAAACAATACCACCCCTTCCGTAGAGGTAAAAAGAAGAAGAGTAGGAGGAGCTACCTACCAAGTACCCATAGAGGTAAGGCCTAGTCGCAAAGCATCCTTAAGTATAAAATGGCTTATTAGCCAAGCAAGGCTACGAGGCGAGAAAACTATTAAAGAAAAGTTGGTCAACGAAATCATTGCAGCTTCGCAAGGAGAAGGCAGGGCAGTCAAGAAAAAGGTAGACATCCATAAGATGGCAGAATCTAACAGAGCATTTTCACACTTTAACCTTTAGGCATGGCTAAAGACCTAAAATTATTGAGAAACATCGGCATCATGGCCCATATTGATGCTGGCAAAACTACTACCACAGAGCGCATTTTATACTACACAGGCCTCACTCATAAAATAGGAGAAGTCCATGAGGGAGCTACTGTGATGGACTGGATGGAACAAGAGCAAGAAAGAGGAATCACCATTACTGCTGCTGCTACCACTACCTTCTGGAAATACCCTACCGCACAAGGAAAAGCTACTAACGACACCCAAGAATACAAGATTAATATTATAGATACGCCAGGCCACGTAGACTTTACAGTAGAAGTAGAGCGTTCGCTGCGCGTCTTAGATGGAGCTATAGCACTCTTTTGTGCAGTAGCAGGTGTAGAGCCTCAATCAGAAACAGTATGGAGACAAGCTGATAAATACAAAGTTCCTAGAATATGTTTCATCAATAAGATGGATCGAGCAGGCGCTGACTTCTTCAATGCCGTATCAGAAATTAAGAGCAAACTGGGTGCCAACCCTGTACCCTTGCAAGTGCCTATTGGCAGTGAAGATAGCTTCAAGGGCGTTGTGGACTTGATCAGTAACCAGGCCATCATCTGGAATGATGAAGACTTGGGGATGACCTATCATGTTCTTCCAATTCCAGAAGACTTACAAGCAACAGCAGCAGCGTGGCGACAAAAACTCCTAGAAAGCATAGTAGAATATGACGATGTACTGCTGGAGAAATTTTTCGAAGATCCTGACTCTATTACACCAGAAGAGCTACAAGTAGCTATCCGTAAAGCAGTAGCTAATCTAGCCTTTTCTCCTGTACTTTGTGGGTCAGCCTTTAAAAATAAGGGCGTACAAGCACTACTAGATGCTGTATGCTCCTATCTACCCTCTCCGATAGATCTTCCTCCTATACAAGGTATCAATCCAGACAATGATAAAGAGGAATCTAGAAAACCTGACGATAATGAGCCATTTGCTGCTTTGGCTTTCAAGATCACTACAGACCCATTTGTAGGAAGGCTGGCTTTCATGCGTGTTTACGCTGGCACGTTAGGTGCTGGCTCCTATGTATACAATAATAGGACAGGCAAGAAAGAACGCATCTCCAGGCTTATGCAAATGCATTCTAACAAACAGAATGCTATAGATACCGTAGAAGCAGGAGATATCTGTGCAGGCGTAGGATTTAAAGATATCAAGACAGGAGATACGCTTACAGATGAAAAAAGTAGGCTTATACTAGAATCCATGACTTTCCCTGAGCCAGTGATTGGCTACTCTATTGAGCCTAGGAAACAGGCAGACGTAGATAAGCTATCCATGGCTGTTGCTAAACTAGTAGAGGAAGACCCAACACTTCAAGTCGAAACTAATGAAGAAACTGGACAGACAGTACTAAAAGGTATGGGTGAGCTACACCTAGAAATCATTATTGACCGACTCAAGAGAGAATTCAAGCTAGAGATCAACCAGGGAGCACCACAAGTAGCCTATAAAGAAGCTCTTACCGACAGTGTAGAACATAAAGAAGTGTACAAAAAGCAGACGGGCGGTAGAGGTAAATTTGCAGACATCGTCTTTGAGCTAGGCCCTAGATCAGATAATCAACTAGGCCTAGAGTTCGTCAATGAGATTGTAGGAGGAGCAATTCCTAAAGAATTTATACCTGCTATACAAAAAGGCTTTACCGCTGCTATGGCCAATGGCTCACTAGCCCAATACCCCGTAGAGTCTATGAAAGTGCGTCTCATCCATGGTTCTTTCCATGAGGTAGACTCAGATTCGCTATCCTTTGAGCTAGCAGCTAGACTTGGCTTCAAAGAAGCAGCTAAAAAGGCTAGCCCAGTTCTGATGGAGCCTATTATGGCTGTAGAAGTGACTACACCAGATGAGTTTACAGGAGTAGTAACGGGAGACTTAAATAAGCGCAGAGGCATCATGAAGAGTATGACTACTAAAGGTAGTGCCCAAATTATTAGATCAGATGTTCCCTTAGCAGAGCTTTTTGGTTATGTAACAGACCTACGTACTATCACCTCAGGTCGTGCCTCAGCTACCTTAACCTTTGCTTATTACGAACAGGTTCCTAAACAACTAGCAGAGAATATCGTAGAAAAAGTAAAAGGAGCAGTCAATAAATAGTATTATGGCCCAAAAAATTCGTATAAAACTGAAGTCTTACGACTACAACCTGATCGACAGATCAGCCGCGAGAATAGTACAGGCTGTCAAAGCTACTAAAGCAGTCGTCAATGGTCCTATACCTTTGCCCAGTAAAAAAGAAATATATACAGTATTGCGCTCTCCGCATGTCAACAAAAAGTCAAGAGAGCAGTTTCAGCTATGCACCTATAAAAGACTTATAGACATTTACTCTAGTAGCTCCAAAGCAATAGACGCACTCATGAAGCTAGAGCTCCCTAGTGGTGTAGAAGTAGCTATCAAAGCCTAATAATCCTTTCTTCGAATAGGTATCACTATCTTTAGATATAGCCTACCTACTCCCTCGCTCAAAGCTACTTAGCCAACCCTTAATTAAATAAGGGACCTGTATTAAAAATACAGGGCAAAGAATGTAGGGTATCCTACTCTAGCCCATCGCCATGCTATCCAGCAGCTAGGCATTACTCCTTGCCAGCGTAAAACATTTCAACTTATATCCAGTTAATTTATATGTAGCAGTCAGAACTATTAAGCCAATAATTCCTACGAAGCTTGTCTCCCTGGTCTATCCTTCCCTTTGTCAGAATTACACTGGCCTTTATAAGCGGTATACTAGCTGCTTATTATAAGGGGTTGCATTGTTGGGTAGCTGTAGTATCCTTGGTACTGCTACTTACTGTATATCTTTATATAATAATTAACCACTCTCGTCCTTCGTTTTATCAATGGAGCCTTTGGCTAGGCTTGATAGGCCTGAGCTGTATCTTCTTATCAGGCTATTGGTGCCTATTGACTAATAAGGAGTGCTCTGCTCCAGAGCATCTTATACACCAGGCCGATACTATTGAAGCATATGTAGCTACTGCTATAGAAGATGCTCGTGAAAAAGAGCAGGGTGTCAGCATTACTGTTGCGCTGAAGCAAGCACGTATTCGCAGCAAGTGGGAGAAGTTGCAGGGTAGGGTAAGCTTGCATTTACCTAAGCCTTTATCGACTGAGCTTACATATGGCGATGTATTACTTGTTTTAGGCCAGCCTCAAGCTGTTGCTTCGCCACGCAATCCTCAAGAGTTTGACTACAAGACCTTTCTGAGTCATGATAATATATATCATCAGCACCTTGTGCAACAAGGTGCCATAACAAAGTTAGATAATGTGCCGCCTAGTTACTTACAGGCTTTCTTACTGAAGCTTCGTAAGTATTGCAAGGCTGCACTAGCTCAGCATATCAAGGGGAATAGGGAGCGCGCTATAGTACTTGCTTTAGTATTGGGCTTAAAAGATGAGCTAGACTTGGTGACTAAAGTAGCTTATGCTGGTGCAGGAACTATGCATGTATTGGCGGTCTCTGGATTGCATGTAGGTATACTCTATTGGTTGCTCAGTGTCTTATTGGGTAGGGCTAGTAACGCTCGGTGCACTGGTTGGTTGAGCTCTGTCATAATCTTGACTGTGCTTTGGCTTTATGCTTGTATAACGGGGTTGGCTCCTTCTGTCTTACGGGCAACTATGATGTTTAGCCTTGTGGTCATGGCTAAGCTACTCGGCAGAACGAGTAATATATACAATGCCTTAGCTGCCTCTGCCTTTCTGTTACTACTGTGGAATCCCTTTTTAATCTTCTCTGTTGGCTTCCAACTATCTTATTTAGCTGTGTTGGGTATTGTATACTTGCAGCCTAAAATTTATCGTTGGGTCAGTATTGATAATTTTTTGTTCGGCCAGCTTTGGATGTGGACCTCTGTATCCCTCGCAGCGCAACTGGCTGTTGCACCAATAAGCCTATACTACTTTCATCAATTTCCTACCTACTTTTTAGTTGCTAACTGGGTGGTAGTTCCAGCAGCCTTTCTCATTCTTAGTCTAGGTTTTGGTGTTTTATTAACTAGCTTTTGGGCTGGTCTTAGTACGCTCGTAGCTTGGATACTTGAACAGGTAACTTGGCTAGTTAACCAATTTGTCTTGTGGATTAGTAACCTTCCTTTCAGTCTGATAGAAGATATCTACCTAGATACATCGAGTCTGCTGTTATTATATACCCTGTTTATAGCACTACTAATCTTCTTCCAAAAGAAGAAATTCAATTATCTCCTTGTAGCTAGTGGGGTTGCCTTGCTCTTTTGCGTATGGTCTACCAAGGTGCTCTTACGCCAGCAAGCACAGCAAGGAATAATTTTTTATAGTATTAGTCACCATCGGGTTGTAGCGTTTATCAAAGGCCTTAACAGTACGCTATGTGTAGATAAGGGGTTTAAAGCTCATGACAAGAAGTATACATACCATGTCAAGCCAAGCCAGCTAGCTATGGGTATCAGGGCAGGCACTAGCTATAGTTTTGTAGAAGCAGCTCGTGCTCAAGGCTTCCCTTTGCAGGTATGGGAGGGGTTACAGGTGGGTGTTTGGGGGCAGAAAAAGTTTATTTTCATCGATAAAGCTAATCTTACCTGGCCACGTTTTGCTAGTAAAGTGGACATTGATTTTCTCGTGATAGAAGAGAATACCTTACCTAAGCTTCAGTTACTGCTGGATCAGTTTGATTTTGATACGCTGATCATAGGAAGTTCTAACAAAAAGCAACGGGCTCTTCAGCTTAAAATAGAAGCTGATCAACTGAATTTAAACAGTCACTCCCTTCACCAACAGGGAGCATTCAAAATATCTTGGTAGATGGATAGAAGCTAATTGGACAAAAGTGCTCAACGAGGCTCTTGAGTAAATAATAGAAAAAGTTCATAAAAAAATAATATTGGCTTAGACGTATTGACTATGCTGCACAGTGTCAAAACTGCTAGGGCTATCTCCCAGGAATTTGCGTTTCGTAGAACCGTTGAGAGTTATTAGGGATCGACTAGGGTAGTGCAATCGCTACAAGGGATAATCTCTAGGTGGTTGGGAAACAGCGACTTGCTGTATGAGGCTGGGAAGGCGAATGCAGAGAAGCTGGCACTTCCGGTTTGGATTGGGGAAAGATTGCAAGATCCTATCTATCGATACGAAGGGGCCTGAAGGAGCTTCCTGCGAGATACATCCACCCACCCTAAGCTACCCGACATCAAGCCAATGGCCTTCATCCATCGTGGGGTGGTCATCAAGTAAGCTCACTACCTAGGTATTCCTCGGTTTTTAGAGTAGCACATGTTTACTTATAAGCTAGAGGCTTAAGTACTTGAAAGCTAGCTTTATTTTAGGCAGGAGCAAGCCAGTAAGTAATTTCCTAGCACCCATAGATTGTATGTAAATACAGTCTATTTGCCATATATTTGCTGTTGTAAAGAGTCTTGTACCATGCTAAAATCCATGACAGGTTACGGCCGAGCTGAATTTGAAGATGAAGAGCTTTATGTAAGTGCAACGGTCAAGACATTGAATGCTAAACATGCTGATGTCAATCTACATCTACCTAGTGCTTTTACAGCCCAAGAAATAGCCTGGAGGCAGCTAGCCATCACGCATCTCGAGCGTGGGAAAATAGTCCTTACTATAAATTACGAGTCAAAGCGAGCAGCTACACCCTCCATGCAAATCAACAGGGCGCTCTTCAAAGCTCATTATACAATGTTACAATCCCTAGCAGAAGAAGTGGGAGCACCTGCTACAGCATTGTTTCAACTAGCCTTACAGACTCCAGAAGTGATCACCAAAGCTGATAATAATATAACCTTTGCAGGATATACGCAAGTCATAGAACGTGTAATCCAAGAAGCCCTCCAGCAGTGCGACCAAACTAGGAGGAAGGAAGGAGCCATGTTAGCCCAAAATATAGCTACCTATTTACAGCACATCAAGCAAGGGCTAGCCAGCGTAGAAAAGTTAGATGCCAACAGAATAGAAGCCATTAGGGAAAAGCTAGCAGCAAAACTAGCTCTCTTAAAAGGAACTTACCCAGTAGATGAAAACAGGCTGGAGCAGGAGCTTATTTATTATACGGAAAGGCTAGACATTACTGAAGAAAAGGTACGCCTCAGCTGCCATCTAGCTTATTTTGAAGCAGTGATGAGTAGCGATCAGGCAGTAGGCAAGAAGCTCAGCTTCATTGCGCAGGAAATCGGGCGAGAAATTAATACCATAGGCTCCAAATCCAATGATGCTGACATTCAGAAACACGTTGTCTTGATGAAGGATGAGTTAGAGAAGATCAAAGAACAGCTGCAGAATATCTTATGAGGTCTTGACGAAATATTTTTTTTCGTTATCTAAATTTATTAGCCCGTTTTTTAGAAAAAATTAATGCACTTAATCCTTTAGAAACTGTCTCAATAAAAAAACATTAAATTGGTTCATATTTTTAATCAGCTGTACAGATAAGCGTGCATATGCCCGCCGTCAGCATAAGTTGCGCTATCGGCGTTCGTCCAGCGATAGAAGCGTTGATAGGGCACCTGAAATCAGAGCATAGACTGAGACAGAACTACCTGCAGGGCAGGCTGGGCGATAGGCTAAATGGACTCTTAGCTGGTATAGGGTTCAACTTTAAGCTACTGCTACGGGAGTTAGCACTTCTTTGCTTGTATTGACTATGCTGCACAGTGTCAGGACTACTAGGGCTATCTTCCAGGAATTTTGTACTTTCTAAAACCGCCGAGAGTTATTAAGGGGCGACTATCTAGAACTTAAATACAGCTTGTAGCTTCACTTCGTTTTTAATATTGCCTTCAATCTCTTCTCGGCCACTGCCTATGCTTGTTTCATCTTTGTACCAAGTGAATGTATATTTAAAGTCTAGCCGCCAAGAGAGGGTAGGCTTGTAGCATAAGAGCATATAATACTTCATGCCCTTTTTATGATAGAGAGACGGCATAGGTCTGCCATACAACACATCTTTTTCATAAAAGAAAAACCTGTTTGTATAATCTGTATCAAACCATGCTACTTGTCCAGTGATGATAAGCTTCCTTGTTATTTTATAAGTAGCGCCTTGCACAAGCGCATAGCCCCGTGTAGTTTGGTTCAGTAACTTACTATTACCCCATTGTACTTCGCTGTTCAGGCCTATAGTGCTACCTATTGCATGCTTTAGCTGAGCCTTATACTTGCTATTTTCACCTATTGCCACCGATTTCATAGTTTCTCTTTTCGCAGACCCTTGGGTTTGAGACACACTTTTAGGCTTGGCTACTTCCTTACGTTGAAAGAGCAGTAAAGTAGGCTTGCTTAGCTGATATGTAGCTTTAGCAAGCCAGTCATAGCCTGAAGAAGGTTCGGATACAGTAGTGATAGGCTCGGGAAACCTAAAATAATCATAGTAAGCATGGAGCGTTAGCTTTTTGGTAGGCTGTAGTTTGAGGCCTAGGTAGATCCCACGCTCATTGCTATTATTACTTGAGTTTGCCCTGAATGCATCCCCATAGAGGTTATGAAAATCCTTTGCATAATGACGGAGTAGCAACGAGACATCTGACCTAGCTGATAAGCTAGCTACAAGACCCGCTAGTACGGCTTTGCCACCACTTTTAGAGATAGCGCCTTCACCAAAAAAGTTGATGTTCTGCCACAAATAACGATAAAACAACCCCAAGTTAAAGTTATCCTGCCCACTAAAGCCCCATGGATTGCTGCTATTGGGCCTAGGCTGAATGGGTATACTGTATTGGCTATACAACATATTTAGTCCTAGCTCAGCCCCTTGGCCTCTACTATGGTACACTATTGTACTGCCTATAAGCTGCTCGTTGACCTGCCCTTTTTTATCAATCTCCGTTTCTATTCTGTGTTGCATATTTCTATGTACACGTTCTACATAAGCATCTTCCAAAACCTTACCATCTAAATCAGTATATGCGTAGTACGTAGTCACCTCTACAGGCTTCCATTGGAATGTAGCAGCAACTCCCCTAAAGCCATAAGTAGCAGCAGAGGCATGTGGCTTGATACCTAAGTTATTAGTACGCATGATAGGGATAGTTTCACTGCTTTTATCCATGTTGAAGCCTGAGCTGACCACTAGT
The DNA here is from genome assembly GCA_039028755.1 of Bacteroidota bacterium. Classification (GTDB taxonomy): domain Bacteria; phylum Bacteroidota; class Bacteroidia; order Cytophagales; family Amoebophilaceae; genus JBCCHM01. The sequence goes on from JBCCHM010000004.1 coordinate 8,595, forward strand.
CCTTGCCCATAGCCTACTTTATAGTCACCTAGTATAAGCGTTTTCAGTTTACTTTTGTTCTCTATCAGGAAGTAGGCCGACCACACATCAAAGCCATAACGCGCCGTAGTAGGGTCCCAGGTGAAGACCTCACCTGCATACTTTCTAGCTGAAAGTCCCCAGCCAAACCCTTGTGGATGCCTGCATTTGAGTCGAGTAATAACTTTGTCTGGAGAACCTATATATGGCACAATACCTGTCTTTTGGTTAGGTCTATAGCCTTGCTTAGTCTCTAGCATGCGCTCATAGCAGCCTAACCAATAGCTCTGCCGCTGATTCGCACTGCTTGGTCCCATGAGCCCTCTGAAATGCCTAGGATAGGTTTCTTGTACTTGAACAAAGGGAATAAGCTGGTAGATAGTGGGTAGATCAAACTCAGGAATAGCTTGTAGCTCATAGATCGAGACAAGGGCTCCATTTTTCTCCAGATGCTCGAAGAAACGGTCTAGCTGAGTATCAGTCATTATACAGAGTAGCTCCAAGTCTTCGCGTGAAGCCTTGTTTAGGTCTATAGGATGCTGGTAGAACTCCCACAAATTTTCACGCAATACCTCATAGCTGATCGCTTCTGCTTGCTGGGCATAAATGGCATCTAGTAACGTACTAAAATCAGGCTTGCCTATAACAGGTATTGACGCCAAGACGTTAGAAAGCAGTATAAGGTATACCCTCAGTAGCCGTAGTTTTTTCATCTGCTATTGTTTAGTTAGTCAGCCTATTAACAAGGATCAATATTGTATTCTACACTTAAAAGGACTACTTATCTTCACAATAACACATGTATATACTAGCAATATTTGCAAGAATAACTGAGACTATTGTAGAACTAAGCTAATACCCCGATTTATAGAGCTTACAACGAGATAGGGCAAGACACTCAAGAATTTAAGGTTTACTATAAAAGCAAAAAGTTCCAACTTGCGTATATTTGCCAGCGAACACACGACACTAGCGTTGCAATCCTTCTTACGTTTTTGGAAAAACTAGCCCTTTAAAACCATGCAAGAACACCCCTGGTCACAACACTATCCTCCATCAGTGCCGCACACCATAAATCCTGATCGCTACGAGTCGCTCGTTGCCTTAGTAGAAGAGTCACTAGAGCGGTACAAGCAGCTTCCTATGTGTGAAAACATGGGCACGTCACTAACTTACGGTGAAATAGATACGCTGTCACAAGCCTTTGCTGCTTACTTACAAACCTATACTAGCCTAAGGCAAGGAGATCATATAGCCATTCAACTACCCAACTTGCTACAATACCCTGTAGCCATGCTAGGTATACTGCGAGCTGGCATGGTAGTAGTCAATGTGAATCCACTATACACACCCTATGAAATGGAGTACCAACTCAAAGACGCAGCTGTCAAGGCCATAGTTACCCTAGCTAACTTTGCGCATAACCTAGCGTCCATACTTCATAAGACTTTCATCGAGACAATCATTATCACTGAAGTAGGAGACTTATTAAGTAGGCTCAAAGGACATCTAACAAACTTCGCAGTCAAGCATATCAAAAGACTCGTACCGTCCTATCACCTACCCAAGGCTATCATGTTTAATAAGGCACTCCAAGCAGGCAGACAGGAAAAATTCAAACGTATAAGGCCCCGCGGAGAACAAACAGCTTTTTTACAATATACAGGTGGGACAACAGGGATTGCTAAAGGTGCTGTACTGACGCATAAGAATGTAATAGCCAATATAGAGCAAATAAGCTCTTTTGTGCGTATCAAGCTAAAAGAGGGAGAGGAGGTGATGATGACCCCACTGCCACTCTATCATATTTTTTCCTTAACAGTCAATCTGCTAGCCATGATCAAGCTAGGCGCTAAGAATGTGCTGATTACAAACCCAAGAGACCTGAAAGCCTTTATTAAGGAGCTAAGTAGACATCGCTTTACTTGCATTACAGGGGTCAACACCCTATTCAATAGCTTATCGGCCCAGCAGCAGTTTGCATCACTTGATTTTTCTAGCCTCAAAATAGCCTCTGCAGGAGGGATAGCCCTCCAAGATATAGTGGCCAAACAATGGGAAGCAGTAACAGACGTACCACTTATAGAAGGCTATGGGCTTACAGAAGCCTCACCCTCAATAGCTTGTAATATGCCCGATGGTACCCATCGTATGGGTACTGTAGGCATTCCATTACCTAGCACATTAGTAAAGATAGTAGATGATGCAGGCCAAGATGTAGCCGAGGGGAAGCCAGGTAACCTGCTCGTCAAAGGCCCACAAGTAATGAAGGAGTACTGGCAAAAACCAGCAGAAACAGAAAAAGTCCTACTCAACGGATGGCTACAAACAGGTGATGTAGCTGTGATGAGTAAGGATGGGTATATAAAGATTGTAGATCGTAAAAAAGAAATGATCAATGTATCTGGCTTCAATGTATATCCTAATGAAATAGAAAGTGTCATAACTACCCATCCCAAAGTATTAGAAGCAGGTGCTATTGGTGTTTTAGAGGTATGCGCTAAAGAAGCTATTAAACTATTTGTCGTAAAAAAAGATCCCTCACTAATGGCCAAAGAAGTGATTGCATACTGCAAGGATCGGCTGACTAACTATAAGGTGCCTAAGTACGTTGAGTTTAGAGATAGCCTACCCAAATCTAATGTGGGCAAGGTACTCAGGAGAGTACTCCAAGAAGAAGAGATGCAAAGGCTAGACACAGTGAGCAGTTAAGTAGTAATAGTAGCGAAGCCTTGCCTACTCGAGCTTAGACGGCTGAATTTGGAAGCAGATCAGATTATATAGTAGCTTTAGTCGATAACCCTTGTGAAATTTCTTCAAACCTAAAAAAGCCATAAGCCAAGCTCATGATCCTAAAATTTATTGCGCACAATCCTTGGCTCATCATAACCATTGCCCTTTGCGCAGCAGTTATAGGCTGTAAGGATCTTGAGGACTGTAGGACAGATTATACATCCTTGGTTAGCATTGACTTCCAAAAAACAACTGACTTTGACGCGATAGAAATAGTAGGAGGTATAAAATTTACTTCAGTCCCTTCATATAGAGTTTTTCCTTTACCGCTTAATCCTAGCGCTGATTCTACAACCTTTCTCTTTTATAAATCCAGTTCAACTACAGCAGATACCTTAGCTATCTTCTACAAAAGAGCTCCCTCGCTCATCTCTCCTCAGTGTGGTGTACAGCAAGCATATACCCTTGATAGCCTACAAACTACTTTTGCTAAGGCCTCCATTATCCATGCATCTTTGAGAAAAAGTATCCCAGGCCCGCATGTCCAGATATCTTATTAGCCTATTAGCGTTGCTGTGGACGCTGACGCTAAGTGCTCCAAGCTGGGCAAAAGCCAACCCTTATAGGCCTACTGGTCTCCGGCTGAGCACAGATTGCTACAGACCGCTATATTATGGGTATCAAGGAACTGGCCTTCAGTATGAGTTTAGTGGATCAATTGATTTTCGCAGATTGATGCTTGAGGGAGATTATGGCTGGGGGTATATTCAGCGAAAAGGCATCTGTAAGCAAAAAAATATCTGGCCAAGCTGTAACAATGAGGGGAAATACTTTCGTATAGGCCTGAATTATAACTTCATCAGCAAGAGTACAGACCACCATGCTGCATTTTTAGGAGCTAGGTATGCCATGAGCCATTTTCAAGACCACCTCAAGAGCACCCTACAAGATCAGTACTGGGGAAACTACTCCATAGACAGCCAGCAAGGGCAGCTAAAAGCACGATGGTTCGAGGTAGTAGCAGGCGCCAAAGTACAAGTCTGGAGATGGATATATATTGGGTGTACAGTACGCTATAAGTTTTATAAAAAGATCAGCAATATCACCTCACATATACCCTTTGACATCATAGGCTGGGGACTCAATGACGAAGGTGCTTTTGGGCTGAACTACTATATTTCGCTCCGAATTCCCTTACAAAAAAGCCCTAATAAGCCACCTATTCAAAGGAAACGAGCTCACTTCTGAAGCTGACCCGTTACTTAAAATAGCTAAAATTATGCTTAGGGTCTAGTTGTACCAGAAATTGGTAAAATAGCTCGACAACCTGCTCTATATCTTGCTTGTGCACCATTTCTACGGTCGTATGCATGTATTTGAGTGGAAGTGAAATCAGCGCAGCAGCAATTCCCGTACTAGAATAAGCAAATGCATCCGTATCAGTACCTGTATGGCGCGAACAAGCCTGGCGTTGGAACGCTATCTTATTTTGCTGAGCTACCTCAATCAGCATACGTAGTACATTATTTTGCACTGCCGGAGCATGCGTCAGCACAGGACCCTTGCCACACGCAATATCACCCACTTTGATTTTACTATAGTTTGGAGATTGCGTATCATGCGTCACATCCGTGATAATGGCGAGGTCAGGCTTAAGGCGATGAGCAATCATAGAGGCACCTTTGAGGCCTACTTCTTCTTGTACAGCATTAACAATATATAGGCTAAAAGGAAGCTTAGCTTTGCGTCCATGAAGCCGCTTAGCCACCTCAGCAATCATGAAACCACCTATCCTATTATCTAGCGCACGGCCTACTAAGTAGCGCTGATTCAGGGTGATCAGTTCTTCGTCAAAAGTCACCACACAACCTACATGGATGCCTAAGGCTGCTACTTCTTTGTCTGAGTTACACCCACAATCCAGTACAATCGTCTCTATTTCAGGCTTGATACGCTTCTTTTTATCCCGCACATGAATGGCTGGCCAGCCAAATACAGCAGGAATAGTTTTCCCCCCAACGTGTACCCTAGCACGCATAGAAGGCGCAATCTCATAGTCAGAGCCTCCATTACGAATTACATGAATATAGCCCTCTTTCGTGATATAGTTTACATACCAAGAAATCTCATCAGCATGAGCCTCTATCACGACTTTATAGGACGCCTGCGGGTTGATGATGCCTACGGCAGTGCCATACGTATCAGTAAGCTGATCATCTATGTAAGGGCTCAGATAGCCTAGCCAAAGCTTTTGGCCAGCTGTTTCATAGCCTACAGGGGCATTATTATTAAGATAATCGAATAAAAATACTTCGCTTGCTTGATCCATGAATTAGTTGATTTGGTTATACAATCTGGGTACAAAAATTTTACAATAATTCACTAACACTTCCTTATTACAAAGAAGCCATGCTGGCTTGATAGCTATTTATAGCTTTTTACTTGACCCCTTAGTAGGAAGTTGTAGTTCGCCTCTATAAGTAACTAGCTTCTTTGCTCTATCTTCTTGTATCGTAGTCACTACGTAAACTACATTAGAAAAAGGTAGCACCAGGCTATTTCCTACTGATGCAATAGATAAGCTACCTGTTGATATCACCTGGCCATGTTCGTCAAGCTTGTGAAAGCTTGGCATAGTATCTTTTTTGTGAGTAGCAAGTATAGGCTCTGAGGTAGGAAATTCACCTGCTGCCCGTAGCAAGAATGACTCCCATCTATCAGCTGCGACCCTATTCGTAATCTGCTGTGAGGTTATTGCTAGGCTATCATTTGATATAGATAAGGCAGAAAATGAGGCAGGAGAAGAAGTATGTTGGCGCTCACCCACAAGTATAGTGCCTGATGCTCGTCTAACAGCAGTGACAAATTTGTTGCCAGCTTTGCTTGATAGCATGGGCTGTAGCGCCCTAAAATTCTGTGTAGTTGGGTCAAATACAAGACTGACTTTAGCGTATGAGTAGGAGAAGCTTCTTGGTACAAATAACTGTAGCATTAAGCAGCCGCATAGCTGACTACCTACTTCGAGTGTACAAGCGGTGGGTTTCTGCGCATTACTACAATCTGGAAAAAACTCATAGACTTTTGATTTGGCTAGAGCTAGAGGAACAGGCTGCCACCTTCCAGATGCATACTTCCGTAAGCTTATTCCCCTCCAATTATCTACCTCTCCTGCATATAAAACTTGTTTCTCTTTAGAACCAGCTGCAAAAATAAATCTTCCTTCATAGGAACCAATATTCAAGTCAGCTATTGACTCAGAAGTCAAGCCCCCTGCTGGAGAAATAGTAAATCTCCAACACTTTCCATCTTGTTTCCAGAAATATACCGCCTCTTCTGAGGGCATATGACAGATTATGCCTTC
>JBCCHM010000005.1:0-14596 GCA_039028755.1 Bacteroidota bacterium
CCTACGAAAATATTTATTCTTCAATTGGTTATCAGGTCTTTACGTGACTAATTTAATACGTAAACTTTAACAGTCCCTATCTTATTCACCTTTCTACTACAACTAAATGTTTAGTGTAGTATGGCAATAGCAATAGCAAAGTAAATGGCCATACCTGTTATATCCACAATAGTGGTGATAGCTGGACTAGCGGCTACGGCAGGATCTCCATTAAAGTACTTAGCAATCAAGGGTAAAGCGGCACCAATAATCGTAGATGTAATTACTTGTAAGCTAAGGGCTAACCCTATGGCAAAAGCGAGACTATATATACTGTGGCTTTCCATTGTAGCGTGTCTAGAAAGGATAATTACTTTAAGAAAGGCTAAGAAAAATAAAAAAAATGCTAGCAGTAAAGCGACTTTGGCTTCCTTGAGGATGATCCCTAGCCAATTACCAAGCGTAATCTGACCGAGTGACAAGGCTCTGATAACCACTGAGGCTGCTTGACTACCAGCATTACCTCCTGTATCAGCAATCATAGGTAGGTATAAGGCTAAGACAGTGATCCGCCCTAGTAGAGCCTCGTGCTTGTGAATAACAAGACTAGATAAAAAACCAGTAATAAATAGACTCACAATCCATATCACCCTTTTCTTAAAGTGCTGAAAACTGGATGCTTTGAGATAGTCCGCAGCTTCTGCATTAGATACGATACCCATAAACTTTTCCATATCCTCTGTCTGCTCTATCGTCATGATGTCCATAGCATCGTCATAACTAACGATTCCTACAAGCTGTTTTTCTTCATTAAGAATAGGCATGGCTACTAAGTCATATTTCTCAATCCTTTTAGCCACAGCCTCTCGGTCCTCACTAACCGTAGCACAGATAAAATTCTTATGCAAAAAACTGGCTACCTGATCATCGGGCTTTGCCATGATCAAATCCTTTAAGGATACAAAGCCTATCATCTGCATGTTCTCATCTACCACATAAATGTAGTAGATCATCTGCTTAGAAGGAGAATCTTCCCTGAGTTTCTGAATAGCTTGCTTGACAGTCATATCCCCTAATACGGTCGCAAAATCTGTACTCATAATACCTCCTGCCGTTTCAGGTAGGTAAGCACTTAGAGCAATCACATCTTCTCTTACCTTTTTGGTTAAATAGGGAAATAGCCTAGCTTGTTTTTTGCTATCCAGTTGCTGATAAAAGTCAGCCCGATCGCTAGAAGGCATGTACGAAAAAATATTAGCCAAGACCTTTTTGTTAGCTAAATGATAGAGCGCTAGTTGATGTTCTTGGTCTAACTCAGCAAATACAGCACCTTGCATTACTGGCGGTAGTGAGGTAAGTAGTACCAACAATCTATCAGGTGTTTGCTGCGCTAAAAATTCTGCTACTTCTACAACGGGCGCACCACTAAGTAGCGTAAGTAGCTCTTGTTCTTGATGCCAGGCTAGCAGTTGCTTCCAATGCTCTAGGTGTATAGTTTCAGCTACTTTTTCCATATATCCTACCTTTATGTTATCTCAGCCAAAGTTACACCATTGTTGAGCAATTTCTAATTTTTAGGTACCTGGTTCTAGGGTGCAGTGGTTAGGATTAGCAGTAAATATATCGGGCTATTCTTCAACAAATAGATACTATAATACTCATAGGGCACCAGACATTTAAGCGCACTCTTCGGGATTTTTGTATAGTTAGTCGACCCTTAATAACTCTAGCTAGGCTTATCGAGCACAAGTTTCCTAGCAGTAGCCCTAGAGTCGCTGACTCTGAATACCTTAAGAGCTGACTAATTAATCAAAAAAAGACCAACTGACGCCTACATCTAATGACCGAAGCTGGCCTGGATAGTAAGGGGTTACAAAATAGCCCTCCAGGGGAAGGCCTTGGTTCAGGTGGGTGAGCTTGACAAAGCCTCTAAAACTTTTGATCCTAAAATTGAAAAATAAGTCAGCAACCAAGTAGCCATACACTAAGAAGCTATCCTGTTGGTAGAATTGCTGCGTAGCAGGATCGTAGGCATCTGCTCTATAAGTAGACTTCCAGTGCATATCTATGCCTGTCTCTAGGTCTAGCTTATCCTCATACAGCGTTCTGGCATAGTAGAGCCTAGAATTAATCCAGAATTCAGGTATCCTACATACATGAGCTGAAGGCCCCCTCACGTCAGTAAAAATAAACTCATTGTCTGCATGAAAGTGAGACCAAAGCGTAAGATTAGCATCTGTACCCAGTGTTATGATATCTGCATATTCTTGGGCTTGGTCAGGCGCTATAACCGTATTGCCTAGACCAGGCTGCTTAAAATAGATAGGCTGCTCTACCCGCGTAAAAGATGCATGAGGCCGTAGCAGTAGCATAGGCCATCTACAATGGATTCCTCCACGTACTTGGGTGACAGTAGGAGGCTTAAAGTCATTTTCCCAGCTGCGATGAGGGCTATGGTAGTGCTGGACCAAAAAAGAAGGCTTGTACTTGACCCGGTCATAAGCAAGGTCAAAGATGGCCCCTTGATAAGCTGTATGCACTTGGTAAAAGCCATCTAGCAAGTAATCCCCACTTACGTGCAGCAGGTCTACACTATCTCTTAGATTGAGCCTAGTTTGGAGTCCTATATAATGCTCTTGCAGCCCATGGATAGCAGACAAGTTGGGACGCTGGAGGTCAATCTGTCGGTTGCGGTAATAGCAGCGGTAAAAGAGCCTGTTTACATCACCTTTGATACCTAGCTCATTGCCCAGCGTTTGCATAATAGTGCTATCGTGGATAGTGTCTTGCTTGAGCAACAAGGTATAGCCTAAATATTGCTTGCTCTCAAGGCTTAGTTTAGCAGCCTGAAAGAGATTAAACTTATTCCTAAGCATGACCTCATGGTAAGCCTGCAGCTGATCTACAAAAGCCACTTGATGATACAAATGATACTGGTGCCTCAGCTCGCTACTTTCTATGCTGTCTTTTGGATCTAGGTTATTCTTAATCTCAGCCTTAGCCCTCAGCCAATCTGTTGGGGAAGGGTTTGTATCACTTCTGATACCCCCTGTTTCCCTAACGCGGTGGTTCTTTCTTGAGAAGCTCCCCAAGACCTGATACCGCGCATTATCCGTCTTGTAATGTGCAAAAAGAGTAAAAGGATAAGTAAGCACATTTCTATCACCTGGAATAGTAGTAGGAATATACTCTTTGTCAGTCAGCATAGTCTGGAAACTAGCCCCTAGGTGCCAGTTTTTATTAAAACTCCTGCTGTGGCATATATCAACCACATAACTTCCGAAGTTAGCCAGCACCATATAGCCATCCGTATAAGGCGACTTAGTATCGTAGTATTTGACTTGATGTGGTTCTTGGAAGTAGCTATCATATACATAAAATCCTGAGGTAGCGCCTACTTGCGTGGGTAGCACATAAAATATAGCATTGAGAGCCGTACCATCATTACCTAGGTCCTGAAGCTTATTAGCATATCGTTGCCTATAGGTAAAGCGGTGCATCCTATCAATACTGATAACCACGGGCCTAAATCCTGCCTTATTATACTTGATATCAGCTGCAGTGATGAAAAGTGTGCTTTGCAGACCATATACCTCTTGCGTAGTATCGTCGAAGAATTGTACCTCCTGGGCCTTCAGGCTAGGAATGATTATAAAGAAGGCGATAAGGCATATGTATAGGCGAGCTATCACAGTCAAAATTAATTACAAAAGTGACTCGTACTGCTGAATAGTATCTAAGATGAGTTGGTTAAACACTACTCCTTCCCCCTCTACAAATTCCATGGCTATAGGTAGGTAGAAGATAGGGATATACTGTAGCATTGCTTGCCAGGGAGCTTGCAGGAGCCTTGCACTATCTTTTTCAGTAGTCAGCAAACACTTCTCCTCATACTCCATACGATCAAAAGCTAACAAGATCTTTCGAATGTCCCGGATCGTAAAAGTATGATGATCTTTGAAAGCCATATGCCGGATGAGTTGATAACGCTGGGCAGCATAGCGTACGAGCGGGTTTGGATCAGCAATACCTGTGACCAGTAAAATATGTCTAGCAAAAGGCTTCGATTGCTCTTTACAAACTGGGGTAGGGCTTCCATAGCGGATACGCGTAAAAAAGATAGGGGGAGGTGTTTGCTTCCGCAAATACTTTCTGATGCGGTATTGAAAATACTGGCGCATAGCCTGAGGCATAGGATCTAAACACTTGGTCACAACTACCACATCTGCCCGGTGAGCTGCTTGTCTAGGCTCACGAAGCCTGCCAGTAGGCAATACATAGTCAGCAAAAAATGGCCGATGAAAGTCAGTTAAAAGAATATTCAGGGTAGGCTTGACACTTCTATGCTGGAATCCATCATCCAATAGGATAACCTCTGTACCAGGAGCAATATCCAATAGCTTGTTGATGCCCTGCACACGGTCTTCTGCTACTATTATCTCCACCCGATCACTAACAGCAAATTTACTATAAAGCTGAAATGGCTCATCACCTATAGTCAAAGCCGTGTCATGCATATTCGCCACCCTAAAACCCTGCGTCGTCCTTTTGTAGCCTCTACTCAGTACTGCTATATGCAACCGGTCTTTTAGTAATCGAACCAAGTACTCTATACACGGCGTTTTTCCTGTACCTCCTACACTAAGGTTGCCCACACCAATAACTACAATATCAAAAGTATAGGTTTTTTGAATACCTCGATCATACAAAAAATTTCTAACTTGCATGATCATACTATATAGCCACCTCCATGGAAACAACAACATAGAATATCGCTTCACCATGTGCTGTATAGCGCTATTAAGTATACCAAAGTTGTAGTATTATTGTCTTTGTTGAGTATGTAGTGTAGTACAGGCATTCGGCCAAACAAATCCATCATGACCAAAATTAAAGATATCATAAACCATTTGGAGCAAATAGCGCCGCTAGCCTATCAAGAAAGCTATGACAATGTAGGGCTTTTAGTAGGAGATACCTCAGCGACAGTAACTGGTGTACTTACCTGTCTAGACATTACAGAAGCAGTATTGCACGAAGCTAAATCCCAAAACTGTAACCTCATTACAGCCCATCATCCCATTATCTTTCAGCCCATCAAGAAACTGACAGGTAGCAACTATGTAGAAAGATGCATTATACAAGCTATCAGACAAGATTTAGCCATCTATGCCATACACACAAATATTGACAATATAGCCCAAGGCGTTAACAAACGCTTAGCCCAGTGCTTAAACCTCCAGCGCTTAGCTATCCTACTGCCTAAACCCAGCACTTTGTCCAAACTGACCACTTTTGTGCCCCAGTCAGCCATTGAGCCAGTGCTCCAGGCTTTGCACCAAGCTGGTGCGGGTCATGTAGGTGACTACACCCATTGTAGTTTTGTTAGTACAGGAACTGGCTCCTTCAAGCCCACTGCAGCAGCTAACCCCTACATAGGCACCCCCAGCAAGGCTGAAAAAGTAGCAGAGTACAGGGCAGAAGTGATCTTCCCCTCCTACCTAGAAAAGCAAGTAGTAGCAGCTCTGAAGCAAGCCCATCCCTACGAAGAAGTAGCCTACTACATCCAAAAGCTAGAAAATAGTAACCCTGAGGTAGGGACTGGGATGATCGGAGAACTCCCCCAAGCACTTACTAGCGAAGAATTGCTCAGCTACCTCAAAACCAATATAAACCTAGGCTGTATCAGGCATTCAGCGCCTATCCCACGTCCTATCAAAAAAGTGGCAGTTTGTGGTGGAGTAGGCAGCTTTCTACTCCCAGAAGCCATACGCCAGCAGGCAGGTGCCTTTATCACTGCTGATGTCAAGTACCGTGATTTCTTTAACGCAGCGGATAATATCCTGATAGCAGACATAGGCCATTACGAAAGTGAAATAATTACTAAAGACCTGATTCATGACCTGTTGTCTGAAAAATTTCCTAGTATTGCCGTCCTAAGATGTGACACCATAACCAACCCAGTTCACTACTTCTGAATAAAGCTCATGGAGAACACCGTAGAAAAAGAACTCGAATTATTGCTTAAACTACAGAACATCGATAATCAGATAGATGAGATTATCAAGATGAGGGGGGACTTGCCTGATGAAGTCAAAAGCTTAGAAGCTGAGCTAGCTAACATACAAGCACAGCTACAAAAGGATGAAGAAGCTATTTCAAATCTAGAGCAAGTCATTGCAACGCAGCGCATAAAGATCAAAAAAACCGAGGCCCTAGTCCAGCGCTATGAAGCGCAGCAACTGAATGTACGGAATAACAAAGAGTATGACGCTATCACTAAAGAGATAGAGTTACAAAAGCTAGACATTCAGCTTGCAGAGAAGAAAATCAAAGATTGCTATGAGTATATAGCAAAGAACAGAATAGAGACAGAGCAGACAAGTACCTCTAGTAAGAAAAAAGAGCAAGTATTTACAGAAAAGCAGGGCAAACTCCAATCAGTGCTAGAAGAGAGCCAGGAAAAGGAAGCAAGCCTACATAGAAAACGAGCTAGACTCGTAAAGAAAATTGATACAGACCTACTACGATCCTATGATAGGATCAGAAAAAATGTACGTAATAAGTTAGCAGTAGTGCTAGTAAAAAGAGGAGCTTGTAGTGGATGCTTCATGATAGTGTATCCACAAGTACAAGTAGCAATCAGAGCAAAAAAACAGATAGTTAGCTGTGAGCACTGCGGACGAATTATCGCTGATGTTGCTGATCCAGTTATAGAAGAAAAAAATAGTGAAGGGAAAGCCTAAATTATAGATCCTCGATTTAGTAACTTTATTCGTGTACTTGTACCTTTCAAGGGAAAAATTGAAGTGATACGGCTTAGTTCAAAAATTTCCTATATGCCCTAAGGGCTAAGCGCCCTCTCTCTATTCACAGAGCAGCTATTGCAGCTAGCCCTTTTCTCAACCAAGTCCACTAAAATATGAAGCAGTACAAAAAAAAAAAATACTCAACGGAAGAGCTCCAAGAGTTTGAGCAGCTCATTCTTGAGAAATTAGAAAAAGCCAACAAAGAGCTCAAGTTCACGCAGGAAGCACTAAGCAAAAGAAGCGACAGCAGCTTAGACAAGCTCCTTGATGATGCTAGCGATACGCTTGAAAAAGAAAATATCAGTATGCTGGTAGATAGACAGCGTAGATATATCGTTCACTTAGAAAATGCACTAATGAGGATTCATAATGGCACCTATGGTATTTGTACAGTTACGGGTGAGCTTATTGACAAAGAAAGGCTGAAGGTAGTGCCTCATTCTAGGCACTCAATAGATGCTAAACGAGCTAAAGAGGAGAAAGAAAAGTAGGGGTTACTGAATAAACACAGATTCTGGGCTCTCTAGCGCATAGCAACAACCTGATATGAGGCCTCAGCTTGATAAGCCTAGTTAGAGTTATTATGGAGCGACTAATTAACTTGTACACCTCTCAACCTTATGCTACTCAAACCAGCTAACAAGCCCAGCCCCCCAACAGAGCAAACTAGCTATTAATTTTGCCATAGTAGCAATATTTACCCTAATCTTAGCACCGCTCTTTTGGTTTATGATAAAATCATTATCCCCTTATACTTTACCACAAGCCCCTGTAGCAGACACAGTAGCTACTCTAGGCTTCCAGCTACTAGACCCTTACGCACTGGTTTTAGAACCAGCAGGTGTAATCTTTACTTATTGCGCTGGTAGGCATTTTTTGTGTTAATAATACTAATATCCTCGGAAAATAGCGACTAGGCCATTGGTTACATTGCTTTTTAGAGCAATGTATCTTATATTTCAAGTTTTAATCACTACGCTATTGCCTCATACCTGGTTAAATATATGCAAGACACGAAGGTCACGATTGTAGCTGGAACAAACCGTAAGCACTCCCTTACGGCAGAAGTTGCGCACTACTACTCAACGCTACTACGCAGCAAGGGCTGTGATAGCCAAGTGCTTGAGCTAACAAGCTTACCCTTAGATTTTACGGAGAATGCCCTTTATGAAAATATGGGCAAGGATCAAGAATTCAACCGGCTTAAGGACATAATGGAAGCTGCTGAAAAGTATGTATTCATTATACCTGAGTATAACGGATCTTTTCCAGGGGTCTTCAAGACGTTTATTGATGGGCTCCGACTTCCTGCAACTTTCATGGACAAGAAGTGCGCCTTAGTAGGCGTATCTAAGGGGGTTCAAGGCGGTATATTTGCACTGAGCCATCTTACTGACATTTTTCATTATCTGAAAATGCATGTATATCCTCTCAAGCCTAGACTAGCTAGCATACGGGATAGTAGTATACAAACTGTATTGGCTAATAAGCAGTATGTGCAACTATTGGAGGAGCAAGCAGAGGGAATGATTCATTTCTAGTAGCTTATTTTTTATTAGACCTCTTGCAAAACCAAAAAATACGTTGATTCTACATACCAAAGAAGATTCTAAAACCACAGTTTTGCAAGAGGTCTATTATATTCACATAGCTTATGTATTTGCTAGCTTCTCTTCTTCTTCATTAAGTTGATAACGTATCATGTCCTTATCAGGAGGAATAGGTTCTAGTTGGATATTTCTACGTAGGTAGGCAGGTACTTCTAAGTATTCTTTGAGTGCTTCGTCACTGAGTATAGCCTCTTTCTGTGAGGGTAGTGTCACGACGCTATCTTGTGGTTTTATATACAGATGCTGCCTTTTTCGTTCTAAAGCAGTAAATGGCAAGCCCTGTTCTTCTTGCCTTTGCTTGCTGGTCGTAGCTTGCCTGCTTATATATTTGGGTATACTTAGGCCATTTCTTTTTGTTCCATAGCGCCTAGTCGTTTGCGTAGCCTTTACTAGCTCACCATTCTCTTCCTCAAAGAGATAGGCTTGCTGGTCTGTTGCTGTTGCAGTAGCTTGTTTTTGTACTTTAGGGGTTAATGTATATCCTTCTTTCTCAAAACCTGTAGCAATGACGGTTACTCGAACACCTTCTTTTAGTTGGGTATCCGAACCATGGCCAAAAATCATCTCTGCATCAGACCCTACTTGGTCTTGTATATAATCAGTAATAACAATTAGCTCATCCATCTGTAGCTCTACTTCTTGGCCTGAGACAATGGAGAGTAAAATCTTCTTAGCACCATGTATATCTTTATAATCTAGCAAAGGAGAGGATAGTGCTAATTCGGCTGCTTTCAGTGCCCTGCCTTCGCCCTCAGCCTGGCCTGAGCCCATCACAGCTGCGCCTGCTTTTTTCATTACGGTCTTCACATCTTCAAAGTCTACATTGACGTAGCCTGGTACTGTGATGATCTCTGCAATACTCTTAGCAGCTGTTGTTAGTACATTATCTGCTTGTTCAAAGGCATTACCGATAGACAAGTTGCCGAACAGTGCCCTTAATCGGTCATTTAGGATAACTAATACTGTATCGCAATGCTGTCTTAGCTCTTTAATTCCTTCTTGGGCTTGTAAGCGCTTTTTCTTGCCTTCAAAAGAAAATGGCAGGGTAACAATGCCTACTGTCAGCACATCTAGTTTTTTAGCTATACTAGCAATTACAGGAGCAGCTCCTGTACCTGTTCCGCCTCCCATACCGGCTGTAACAAATAGCATTTTGGTACCATCACTCAATAGCTCTTTGATCTCTTCTTTGCTCTCGATAGCTGCATTTTTCCCTACTTCTGGATTAGCACCAGCCCCTAACCCCCCGGTAAGGTTAATCCCAATCTGTAGCTTGTCTTGTATAGGACTATTCTTCAGAACCTGCGCGTCTGTATTACATACTACAAATGACACGTCTTTAATGCCCCGCTTATACATATTATTCACCGCATTGCTTCCTCCACCACCCACTCCAATCACCTTGATAATCGACTTATGGTGCGTTGGTAAATCAAACCTGTGCATACTTTCTCCCATATTCAAACTGGCTTAGTATAACTCTTTTTATCATCATAGTCATCGATCAGCATCCCCTTGGTCCTATTCAGTATTTTTCTAAAAAAATCTACGTGTTGCCTTTCTTTTCTTATGTTTTGCAGGCCTTTGGCACTTCCTTTAGAAATTTTATAATTCTCCTCTCTATAGTCTAGTGCCTTAAATCCTACTAATACTAGCCCTACTCCTGTAGCATATGTAGGGCTCTTTATTTCATCGATCTTACCCTTTCCGAGGTGTTCGTTAGGGTAGCCTATCCTCGTGTCTAGGCCAGTGGTGTGCTCAAAGAGCTGCTTCAAATCCTGAAGCTGTGATCCACCTCCAGTAATGACTATGCCGGCGGCAAGCTTGCCATGAAAATTTGACGTGATAGCTTCTGTATAAATAAGCTCAATGATCTCTCCCATCCTGGATTCAATGATACGGGCTAGGTTGCGTACAGAAACTTCTTTGGGAGGCCGATTTCTAAGGCCTGGTATGATGACAAGCTCATGAGGATTTACTTCCTCAGTAATGGCTTTACCAAATTTCGTTTTTAAGAGCTCTGCTTGGCATTCCATGACCTTGCAGCCTGCTTTAATATCTGTAGTAATGCTGTTTCCTGCAAAAGGAATGACGGCTGTGTGGCGTATGATCGAATCATGAAAAATGGCGATATCAACTGTTCCTTCACCTATATCTACTAAGCATACTCCTGCTTCTTTTTCTTCTTCGCTGAGTACAGCTAGGCTAGAAGACAGTGGTTCTAGGATTAGGCTTTCTACTTCTATACCTGCTCTTTTTACACACTTATATACATTGTTGACGACACTAGCATGGGCGGTAATGATATGAAAATCTGCTTCTAACTTAACACCCGTCATACCTACAGGGTCTTTGATGCCTGTTTCGTAGTCAACTGTGTAATTTTGGGGTATGACGTGGATGATCTCGCTTCCTGGCGGAATCACAGTCCTATACATATCATTAGTAAGCCTATGCACATCCTCTACCGTGATTTCTTCATCTGTGGCCTCACGTGTGATACTGCCACGGTGGATAGTGCTCTTGATATGCCTCCCGGAAATACTCGCATTGACGACTCTTATGTCTATACCAGCGCTTTCTTCTGCTTCTTTGATAGCTTTTTTGATGGAAGTTACCGTCTTATCAATATTAGTAATTATACCCCTCACTACACCATCTGACACAGACTTACCTATACCTAGTACCTCTAGCTTATCATATTTATCTTTTCTACCCACAAGCGCACATATCTTGGTAGTGCCGATATCAAGTCCTACGATGATTTTTTCATTTTCCATGCCCTTA
The DNA here is from genome assembly GCA_039028755.1 of Bacteroidota bacterium. GTDB lineage: Bacteria > Bacteroidota > Bacteroidia > Cytophagales > Amoebophilaceae > JBCCHM01. The sequence goes on from JBCCHM010000005.1 coordinate 11,186, forward strand.
TTCACAGACTATTTGATTCTCAAACTCAAGACTTATTCGCTTGTAAGTATTCCATCCCTTGTAAGGAAGGATTATTTTGTAAAATAACTTAAGTTTTTTCATCCTTTTTGCTATATTTTCGGGTCTACCAAACACTACTTTTTGCTTACTAAGCTGCGTAGATAGTATTAACCTCCCTTGCTCATCAACACTAACGTGTGTAATCTGGGAATGCCAAAATGGATCTTGGTCAACAAAATTTAACAACTCTAAGAGCGTTATTCCATATTGGCTATCTCTTAAATCCTTACCTAAGTTAGGCAAATTTTTTCCATCAATAAGCAGTACCCTAGCAGTATGCTGGTCTGATAGAGGTAATAACTCTCCCTCTTCATCAATGTAGCGGCTTTGCTCATGTGGGAAAAGTATCCTAGCTATGGGCCTTTTAGGAAGTACAGCTATTTTTAGACTTCCCAGCCAGTTTTTGTAAACAGTTCCTATCCGTACAAAACTATGAGAGTTTATACTATTTTCAATTTTTAGAGATACTACCTGGCGCACCAATGTGCCAAGAATAGGACCTGCATAATCTTCGGTAAGGCGGGTAAGTAGCGCCTGCTCCTCAACGAATCGCTGATCTACTATGCCTGTTATGGCTATGTCAATTGCTTGGCAAGTCCGTGTGGCTTGCCTTTTTTCAGCCCATACAATGCTTCCTAGTAATACCGAAAAGCCTAGTACTAATCCTAGTCCTTTGATCCATATATAGAGTTTGTACATCCTAATTATAAAGAATAGGTTAAAGTCTCTTCGTAACTACGCTTACTAGCCCATTGCAAAGGCCGTAAATCGTCCTACACGACTCAAAATAACTTACAGTGAAACGTAGCTTTGGCTATGCCTAAGTTAGTAAGGCAAGGTAAGCGTTATTACTCTAGGCTAATGCAAAGAATATAATCCACACCAGACCTAAAACAGGTAATAATAGGGGAATGGAAAAGCGGATGATATAGCCAAAGAAGGATGGCATGCGTATGCTCAAGTGCTCAGCGATGGCCCTAACCATAAAGTTAGGCCCATTGCCAATGTAAGTCATTGCCCCGAAAAATACAGAAGCAATAGAAATAGCTTTAAGACGTAACACAGAGTTAGCGAAAATACCTCCTAAGGCATAAGCTTGGACATCAGTGATATGTACAATATCTGCCCCTTGTGCTGCCATGCTAGCTGCCCCAAAATTCAGGTAAGTAGGTGCATTGTCTAGTATAGAGGAAAAAACACCGGCTCCCCAATACAAGGTGCTAGGAGTAATCATAGCGCTCCCAGCCTGGGACTGGGCAAACGTACCTATCAAAGTTAAGGCAGGTATCATAGTGCCAAAGATGCCAATAAAGATTAGTACTACTTCCTTGAGTGGCTCTAGGGTAAACTCATTGCCTTGCAAAGCAGGGCTACTGGCGTAGTGATGAGATAGACCCGCCACACTGAATAGGATGACCTCGCGTGCGAACGAGAAACTATGGCCATGGTATTGGATAGCTGGCACCCAATCAAAGACATGAGGATCTAAGAATACTGCTACAATGATGATCACTAGCCAAACAAAATTCCTCTTGCCAAGAATACGCAAAGTAGGCTTGTTTTTATCAGCTGAGGGCTGTTCAGTTATGGCTAAATTTTTTGTGTCAAGTACTAAGAAGATAGTGCTTAACAAGAAGAGCGCTAGAAGCCAGGGTAGTAGATTATGCTGCAGTGTCCAGAAGAAAGGCACCCCTTTCAAAAATCCCAAAAAGAGGGGAGGGTCCCCAATAGGTGTAAGTGCACCACCTACGTTACTCACTATAAATATGAAGAATACGATATGATACACCTTGACTCTACCTCGGTTGAGACGAATGTAGGGCCTAATTAGTAGCATAGAAGCGCCAGTGGTACCAATAAGATTAGATAAAACAGCGCCTGTCAATAGTAGCCCTAAGTTAGTAGTAGGGGTAGCTTGCTTATCGAGTTTAACCAAGACTCCACCAGTAGCCATGTACAAGGAAACAATGAGCGCAATGAATTGCACATACTCCATCAAAGCCTCAACGGGCTTAATAAAATTATGCAGTACTAAGCAATAGTAAGCAGCTACAAATCCTGCTAATAGGATGGCTACTTTAGGATAATGCCTATGCCAAAAACGTTCATACAGCAAAGGGCCAGTAGCAATCATGAGTAACAGTATGATGAATGGTAGAGTCAGCCACGTTGGAGGTAAGTCAGCTTGTATACCCCTAACTGTAGTAAGTACTGAAGTTATGCTACCCTCTAAATGCTGGCTATATATCTTCTGCATTATAGTTACTTGTGCGTCACTTGTACTATTCCTAGGTGCTAGCTTGAGGCGGACTAAGAACAAGTAAAAGTAATAAAAGTATGGCGATATTCCAGCGCTAAGTCAACATTAAGCGTCTTCTATTCACAAGACTTTAATCTTAGAAACTGCATCAATGGAGAGATTAGCCCCTTGCAAAACTGTGGTTTTAGAATCTTCTCTGTATGTAAAGTAAACGTATTTTGGGGATCTCTGCAAGAGGTCTATATATTATCTGTTGAAGCGGGGCCCAATGGCGCATTACCCCACAAATCCCCTCCCTGGAAAACGGTCTATAGCTACTTCAGGTGCCTGCCTAAATTAAAGAGATCTAGGGGAAAAATGATTATTAACAGAGTTAGGTAAAGGAGTATAGTCCAGAGTATTTTTTGCAAGTTTTAGAGATAGCTATGCAAGTTTTTGCAAACAGAGACGCTAATAAGCTATAAAAGCCTTATCTTTGAGCATTTAAGGAGAACAAGCCCACCATGAACGTAGTAGCATCCTCGGTAATAACAAGTAAGCCTGCTACTCCCTTAGAACAGATCATAGCCAATAAGCATGAAAAGGTAGTATACTGTTATGATGAGCCCACTGGCCTCAAGGCAATTGTTGCTATCCACAACACAGTGCTAGGCCCTGCTTTAGGAGGAACGCGTATTTGGGACTATGCTCAGGAAGAAGATGCGCTGGTAGACGTACTCAGGCTCTCAAGGGGAATGACTTACAAGTCAGCTATCACTGGCTTAGACCTAGGAGGGGGGAAAGCAGTGCTTGTAGGCGATGCCAGTAAAATTAAGACCGAAGCGTGCCTAAGAAAATATGGGGAATTTATTGAGAAGTTAAATGGCAGCTACATTACTGCCCCTGACGTTAATACAACCATGCATGATATGGTGCATATTGCTAAGGAGACACAGTATGTGGTAGGGCTACCTTCTCTGCAAGGAGGTAGTGGAGATCCTTCGCTAGTAACTGCTTATGGCACGTATATGGGCCTCAAAGCTGCTGCTCAAAAAGCTTATGGGAGTGATAGTCTTCAAGGTAAGAAAATTGGTGTAGAGGGTGTTGGCAAG
>JBCCHM010000006.1:0-13730 GCA_039028755.1 Bacteroidota bacterium
AGAGCTTGGTATTACATAAGGGTCTAGTGAACTTTAGCTTACTTTAAAGTAAGCTAAAGTCACTATGAATCAATGGAAAAACAAGTATTATAAGCGTTCGCATATTTCGGAAGCTAAATGCGGACAATTAATCAAATGTTTTGCTTTAGATCTTAATGCACTTGAACCTCATAAAATTATCAATATTTCACATCATAGTACTAAAGTCTTTTATGCTAAAATACGCCTTCATATTACTAAATTTTTTGTTGATGATAAGCCAGAAAATGGTGAGTTTGAATTGACGAAAGCTACTTTGGCTCCAGACGTATTCGAGGCAAGAAAGGCCGTGGAGCCACTGGAAAAACTCCTGTATTGGGCCTTTTAAAACGGGGTGGTAGGGTTTATGTACAGCTGGTCAAAAACTGCTCTAAAGCAGAGATACTGCCCCTTATACAAGGAAAAATATTAGCAGGAAGTACGATACATACAGCTGGATGGGTTAATATTGAATGGTTATGATCAGTATAGCGTTTATCAGTGGCAAGATGAGTTTTCTAGATGGAAGAGTGCTATTACTGGTGTGGAGAGCTTAAGGAGTTTTGCAGAAAGAAGAGAGGTTCAGTTTAATGGACTGCGGGGCAAGAGCTTGAATTTGCCCCTAAAAGAAACTGAGTTTAGCTTCAATAACAGGCATGAGGATTTATATCAAGTTCTGTTGCCGAAACTTAGAAAATATCCACTCTAAAGTTCACTAGACCCTACATAAAACTATTATATCCTTTTATCCCAGTCTGAGTACATGAGACCTCTACGCCTCACAGTTACTATATTCTACTACATATTACCTAAGCGGTAAGCGTTACCCCCATGCCTTGATCACTTCATGAGCTACTATCTGACCTGGGATAATGGCAGGCGGTACTCCTGGGCCAGGTACTGTAAACTGACCTGTATAGTATAGATTCTTGACCTTTTTACTCTGTAACGAAGGTCTAAAAATAGCTGTCTGCCGTAATGTGCTAGCTAGTCCATACGCATTACCTTTAAAGGCGTGATAGTCCTGCACGAAGTTTTGATGAGCATAGCTCTTTTTATAAATGATGTGTTCGGTTATATTTTGACCTGTGAATGCTTCTACTTTCTGCAAAGTAAAACGCAAGTACCGCTCACGTATCTCAGCTGTATCTGCTAAGCCAGGAGCTACTGGTACGAGGATAAAAATATTTTCGCATCCTGGTGGAGCTATGGTAGCATCTGTCTTAGAAGCGCATGAGACATAAAACAAGGGATTAGAAGGCCACCGGGGAGATTCATAGATTTCCTGGAAATGTTGCTCCAGCGGAGTATGGAAAAACAAGTTATGATGGAATAAGCACGCCAACTTTTTATTGACCCCTACGTAGTAGAGCAAGCAAGAAGGAGCGAGCACCCTTTTATTCCAGTAAGCTTCGCTATAGCTCCTATACGAGGTAGGTAGTAAGTGCTGTTCTACATGATGATAGTCGCCGTTAGCAATGACGATGTCTGCTTCGAATACCTGTCTGGCAGTATGTACCTGCTGAACTCGAGCGTCTTCTATAGATAACCCCTGTACTTCAGCATCCGTGATGATAGTAGTACCTAAGGCTTCATTAAGCTTTACTAGAGCCTTAATGGGCTCGTGCATGCCCCCCATAGGGTACCAAGTACCTAAGGCTATGTCAGCATAGTTCATCATACTATAGAGTACAGGAATCTTTTGAGGCGTAGCACCTAGGAAGAGTATAGGAAACTCCAAGAGCTGTAGTAAATACCTGTTGTGAAAAAATTTCCTTATGTACCGATGAAAAGACTGAATTAGATGAAGCTTGAACAAGCTTTTGAGTATCCTAGGATCAGCTAGCTCATATACATACCTACCTGGCTTAAAGACCAACTCCTCCATACCTACCTTATACTTGTAAGCCGCTTCTGTCAAAAACTGCTTTAAGCGTGCTCCACTGCCTTTTTCATAGGCTTCAAACAGCTGCATCCGAGCTTCGGCTTGGGCAGGTATGTGCATAATATGATTTTGGCTGAAAAACACAGCATACGAAGGATCTAGCTGCTTAAGTGTATAGAAGCCAGCTACAGTATGGCCAAACTTGTTGAAAAAAGCCTCCAATACTTCAGGCATCCAATACCAGCTAGGCCCCATATCGAAACGAAAGCTTGCTGCCTCAAACATACGGGACCTTCCACCTAACTGTTTATTCTTCTCTAATACTGTCACCCCAAAACCCTCCTTCGCTAGGCAAGTAGCAGCAGCCATACCTGCATAGCCTGCGCCTATGATCACTACTTTAGCGCTAGCTTGGGCCATGTTTATTATACTTTTGTAGCAATAGCCAGGGCTATGTGCGCTCGGAAGGACTCGAACCCTCAACCTTCGGAGCCGAAATCCGACGTTCTATCCAGTTGAACTACGAGCGCTTGGTTATTAGTGGAATTATAGGCTGCCATTGCTCTATTGACATTCTGTAATCAGAAGTATTTGAGGCAAAAAAATAAAAATATGCCTTTTGGTTTTATATATCAAACGTTTTGTGTTTTCCTTGCTATTGTACGTTTTTGGGTATATTTAACTACCTTCAAACTATGGCAGGTAGCCAGCCCATACTTTTAGCTCAAAAGATAACCAAATACTATGGTACTCTCCAGGTACTACAAAGCATTGACCTGCAAGTAGCATCAGGAGAAGTAGTAGCTATTATGGGCGACTCGGGGGCAGGGAAGAGCACCTTGCTACATATATTGGCTACCTTAGATAAACCTGACAGCGGTACTTTACAGTTGGGTGATGATGATCTTTTAGCGCTTCGTGGTAACAAACTAGCTAGCTTTAGAAACAAGCACGTTGGCTTTGTTTTTCAATTTCACAATCTACTACCTGAGTTTACTACTTTCGAAAATGTGTGTATACCTGGCTATATAGGTGGGTTTGAGAAGAAAACAGTAGAAGATAGAGCTCGAAAGCTACTAGCCCTTTTGCATTTAGAATCTCGCTTGTATCACAAACCTGCAGCACTCTCTGGGGGAGAGCAGCAAAGAACGGCTGTAGCACGTGCCTTGATTAACAATCCACATATCATTTTTGCTGACGAGCCTAGTGGTAGTTTAGATTCTAAGCATGCAGCTGCCCTACATAAGCTATTCTTTGAGCTAAGAGAGCACCTAGGACAAACCTTCGTGCTGGCTACACACAACCAAGCCTTGGCTAATATGGCTGATCGGAAGCTGATGATACAAGATGGCAGACTGGTAGGGTAAAAAGATTACTAGCTGACCTTATAGCTTCTTGTTGTTCAAACCGTATCCATTAGAAGAGCAACGTTAGTAGCAAGAACTAAACCATCATGAAAAGTCAACGTTTTAAGACTAAGTATAGTGTCAAGCTTTTTCAGAAGACCTCATCAGGCTCTCTTGTGGTAGCTAAGCGGTAGCTTATAGTACCCACATATTGCAAAATCAAGGGCTATGGTGCTACTTGGCACAGTAGCACAGATTCATTTTCTCAATATGGCAGGACATAGTAAATGGACTAATATCAAACATAGGAAAAACGCTAACGACGTTAAGAAAGCCAAGTACTTTAGCAAACTCATCAAAGAAATAACAGCAGCAGTAAAGCAAGGAGGTGCTGCTCCTAATGCCAATCCTAGGCTCAGGCTAGCTATTCAGAATGCCAAAGGAGCTAATATGCCGAAAGGCAACATCGACCGTGCCATTAGCAAAGGGAGTAGAGCAGAGGCTACAGACTATACAACGGTAGTCTATGAAGGAAGTGTCTCGCAGGGCGTTGTCGTGATTGTATCATGCATGACTGACAACCTGAATCGCACCATAGCTAGTGTGCGTGCTACTTTCAGCAAGTATGGAGGCAGCTTAGGTAGGAACGGCTCAGTAGCCTTTCTTTTTGATAGAAAAGGAGTATTCACCATTAAATCTGAGTCTATAGAAGATGAGGAAGCACTGACCATGATGCTCATAGACGCTGGAGCAGAAGCCGTGGAAGCTGAAGAAAGTTACTTTCATATTACCTGCTCGCTAGCAAACTTTGGTAGCCTCCAAAAGCAACTAGAGGAGCTAACTATAGAGCCTATTGCTGCCTCCCTACAATACATTCCACATACACAAGTAGAACTAGAAGACGAGGCCTTTATGAAGGCTATGAGACTCATCGAAGCATTGGAGGATAATGATGATGTACAAAAGGTATATCACAACATATCTATGAATGACAGGCAGCTACTATTGCTATAGTAAATTGTTATTGTCACTTGGCATAGCCCCCAATAAGCTAGATAAAGAGCAATAGGAGAACCAGTTCCCATGCTCTTATACTTGCCCGTAGGGCTAGCCTAACATTGCCTATACATCAGAAAGCATGCTACACGATCTCATCAACTTGTTCTTCCCGCCTTATTGTCTAGCCTGTAGAGCAGTACTTGCTCAAAGCGAGCAATGGCTATGCACAGCTTGTTTCTCTGAGCTACCACAGACCAGCTATCACCTAGAAGTAGACAACCCTGTGGCTCAGAAGCTTTATGGTAGAGTACCTACTACGTATGCTATGGCTTTTTGCACCTTTAGAAAAGGAAATAAAGTCCAAAAGCTAATCCACCAACTGAAGTATGACAACAAACCAACTATAGGAGAGGTATTGGGTAGGAGATATGGCTTAAATTTAAGTAAGCGGCAATGGGATAGTAATTTTGATTGGATTGTGCCTGTTCCACTACATGCACGTAAGCTCCGACAGAGAGGCTATAATCAGAGCGATTACTTTGCTAAGGGGCTTTCTGCCTCACTAGCTATTCCATGGCATGGCCAGTGCCTGAAACGAGGTAAAGACACACTTACACAAACCAGAAAAAGTAGAATAGGCAGATTCCAAGACTTAGCTGATGCTTTCTATATAGATGATAGCCGAATAATCAAAGGTAAGCATGTGCTTTTGGTAGATGATGTAATTACAACAGGTGCTACGCTAGAAGGCTGTGCCTTGTCACTTTTGGATGGTGGAGCCAGAGAGATCAGTATTGCCACTATAGGGGTAGCAGAATAGCAGACGAGGTACTATCTATTTAGCATGCGCTCTGCTCACACTTGTCATAGCGCACCTAAATCCGATCGTTGCTGAGGCAGAGTCTTGGTCGAGGTACCTTCTCGTGCCTATTTGTAGCCAGTGTGCACAATCTTTCCAGGAGCCACCTTTATAAACTCTAGACCTGTTATTTATTCGCGAGTTATAGCTTTTGTAATCATAGTCATCCTCCAAATCTAGCGTATCATCCCTTCTTATTGGGCTGAAATCGTCAAAATCTTGGAATGAGCATGGCCTGTAAACATCAGCAACCCATTCATTGACATTGCCTACCATATCGTACAGACCGAGGTCGTTAGGAGGATAGTCATAAACTTCAGAAGTAGCTCCATTGCCATCGCTTTCTCCTGCAATACCTTTATAATTTCCTCTAGAGCGTTTAAAGTTAGCTAGGTATCTCCCCTGCCATGCTCCTTCTTTTCCTAACAAGGAAAGCCCATTCCAGGGGTAGACTCTTTGAGTAGATTGTACAAAGTCTAAACTTTGTGTACCTACCATGCCTCGAGCAGCGTACTCCCACTCTGCCTCCGTGGGTAGTCTGTAGTCAGGAACAATCAGGCCACTCTCTATCGGTAGCGTTTCTCCTTCTTCGAGGTCGTACGCTTTGCCTACCTTTTGAGAGTAGTATTTGTTAACGGCCCTGGTTCTCCATGCGCAGTACTTATTGGCTTGTGTCCAACTTACACCTACTACGGGGTAGTACCTAAAGCCAGGATGACGTAGATAGTTTTCGATGAAAGGATCGTTATAAGCTAGCTCCCGTTTCCAGACTTTCTCGTCAGGTAGGGCAGCTTGGTACTCCTCTTCAGAGGCATTTGCTGCTAGGTCGTCTAGGTATTCGGTCCAGTTTAGGTTTACGACAGGTGCTTCGTCCATAAAAAAAGAAGCTACAGAGACTACTTTTTTAGCACTATTGCCTGCTCCTTCGGTAAAGGCTCCCATAACTGTTGAGCCTCCTTCTATGAACACAAGATTAGGTCCTACAGCTTGACCTTTAAAAGGCTTTACTTGAAAGCTGCCGTCTTGGTTGAAGGGTATGCCCGTTGCGGTACTGACCTTGCCTGGATTGGTGCTATTAGGTTTTTTACCACCGCATGCAGCTAGGCTACTGGCTAGTAGCGATACAATGGCAGCTGCTTTGATGGAATATGTCAGGTGATTCTTCATGAGTAAATATTTTATGCATTACAGGCTAGTGTATAGCACTAAGCCCTTAGGCAAATATAGTATCTGAGTCCTGATAAAAGGACAGCAAGCTACAAACTTTAAAAGTTAGAGGCTTAAAGCATCTAGCCCCTCAGTAATCTTCCGCTGGCTGCCCTCTGGGTAGGGGACGGTTATCACTCATCCGCCGTGTCCTGGCCATGCGGTTGGTCTTCTTGTTCTGTTGTTAGTTTCGTAGTGTCTTGCACTTGGGCTGAGCGTTCAGCGTCGAAGATACCAGGTTCGTTGGGGAAGTAGGCTGGCCTAATAATGGCGTTAGGCATCATTCTTTTGATCGCTGCATACAATTTATAAGCTTCTAATCGATCTAAAAATTTCCCTATTCGTACTGTAAAGTTGGGTTGGTTATATTGTACTTCAGGCTTGCTAGTAGGGTAGTGCGTGTATAGCCTATTTTTAGCTTTAAAGGCCAAATCTCTGCTACCACCTGTATATACTTGAATGGTGTAGCCCTGGACTGTGTCTGTCATTGCGTAATAAGCTTTTAAGTCAACTAATAAATCATGGAGCTGCTTGGTAATGTCATGGATAGGTGTGATGCTGAGGGGCTTCTTGGCTTTGTACTTCTGCCTAGTCTTAGACTCGGCATGAGGCAATGTAAACTTGATCCGATGGGCGGATAGATCTTCTGTATAGGTTCTTTTTTTGAATTTGCTACGTGGTTTGCTATCGACGTTGGTAGTAGTTGTCATGAATAGGAGTAGTAGCAGAAAAGTTGTTTTATGCATCTGGTGGTATATTTAATACGTTACTGAAAGAGCTTACCTTTTGCTAATTCTGGGTACTGAGTATTGGATCGCTACTAGCCCATGTATGCCTGTGTTATGCAGTCTCTACTAATACACATTGCTTACTGGCTATGTCTTCTTCTACGCTCTTGAACTTAACGTTTTCTCTGATTGTCCCATCTTGGTACCGTACGGTTATGCGCTGGTTCCTACCTGCTATCTTCTGTGATTTGAGTGGCTGGCTGCGAGGCTGCAGACGATAGGGATCTACATGGCCTGCATTGAGCAAGCTTAGGATGTTTTGCTTATTTTCTTCCAGAGTAGGATATTCGCGTTGTAGTTGAGGTACTGCAGCATCGCTAGTTCTATGGGCTTGTAGAGTTGCTTTGGCTATGTAGCCTGCTATGGCCTGGTTTACTTTTTGCGTAAAGGCCTTGAAGAGAGCGTAGGCTTCAAACTTATAGACTAGCAAGGGATCTTTTTGTTCATATACAGCGTTTTGTACCGATTGTCTGAGCTCATCCATATTGCGCAGATGTTCTTGCCAGTATTGGTCGATAAAGGTGATGATAGCTACCTTTTCTAGGCCTTTCACAACGGCTTCTCCTTCTGTAGCTATGCTTGCTCCGAGGCTGCTTACTACTTCGAACTGTTGCTGTCCATCAGTAAACAAAAATGTAATATATTCACCTACCTTATTGCTATGGGTATCAATGTCGTTCAGGGTAAGCTGTACTCTCTCCACAAGAGAGTAGTATTTTGATTTGTACAAGGCAAGCAATTCTTGGTATACAGTGTGCGTCATTTCGTCCGTGCGTTGGCTCTCATATAGCTTAGAGGTTATCACTGTATTGACACCAAAGATATGGACCATGTCTGCTCTAAAGCTCTCATAACTATCAGTGTTTCCAGCATGCATGCTTAGGTACTCTGCGACGTTATAGAGCATATTCATCATATCGAGACGCAACCTAGTTTCAAAGAGCGCATCTCTTCTTCGCTGGTAGATGACGTCTCGCTGCTTATTGATCTCATTGTCGTATTCTAGGAGGCGTTTACGAACTGCATAGTTATTCTGTTCTACTTTTTTCTGGGCCCTCTCGATAGACTTAGTTACCATGCTGTGCTGAATCACCTCTCCTTCTTCTAGGCCTAGCCTATCCATGACTTTGGCTATTCTATCGGAGACGAATAGGCGCATGAGGTTGTCTTCTAGCGAAACAAAGAACTGCGAAGAGCCTACATCGCCTTGCCTACCAGCTCTTCCGCGTAGTTGCCTATCTACTCTTCTGGATTCGTGCCGTTCTGTGCCAATGATGGCTAGGCCTCCTGCTGCTTTGGCCTCTGGGGTAAGCTTGATGTCTGTACCTCTACCAGCCATGTTTGTAGCAATGGTTACAGTACCGGCTTTACCAGCTTCTGCTATGATTTCTGCCTCTCTTTGGTGGTGCTTGGCATTCAGTACTTGGTGCTTGATTTTCCTGAGGTTAAGCATCTTACTAACTAGCTCAGAGACTTCTACTGAGGTCGTTCCGACTAATACGGATCTACTATGCCCGGAGAGTGTTGTAACTGCTTCAATGATAGCATTGAACTTTTCGCGGGCCGTTTTGTACACCTTGTCGTCTTTATCTTCTCTGATGACTGGTTTGTGCGTAGGCGTCACTACCACGTCTAGCCTATAGATATCCCAAAACTCGCCGGCCTCAGTCTCTGCTGTACCTGTCATACCAGCTAGTTTGTGATACATGCGGAAGTAGTTCTGTAAGGTGATGGTAGCATAAGTTTGCGAGGCCTTTTCGATTTGGACATTCTCCTTGGCTTCAATGGCCTGGTGCAGACCATCGGAGTATCGGCGCCCTTCTAATATCCTACCTGTTTGCTCATCTACGATTTTGACCTTACCGTCTGTGACAATGTAGTCTACGTCTTGCTCAAAAAGTGTATATGCTTTGAGGAGTTGACGGATGGCGTGGATGCGTTGTGACTTAGCAGCATACTCTTGGGTGAGGGCTTCTTTTTTCTCTAGTTTGCTTTGTTCTTCTAGGCCTGAGTCATTGTCTATCTGAGCTATGGCTAGGCCTATGTCAGGCAAGACAAAGAAATGAGGGTCTTCTCCTTGTTTCGTGATGTGTTCCAGGCCTTTTTCGGTTAGCTCTATGCTGCTATGCTGCTCATCTATAGTAAATAAGAGTGGCTCATCTGCCTCAGGCATCATCCGCGCATTATCTTGTAGATAATAATTTTCTGTTTTGTGAAGTAGCTGCTTGGTGCCTGTCTCACTCAGGTATTTGACCAAGGGCTTATGTTTAGGTAGTCCTCTATAGGCTCTGAATAGGGCTAGGCCTCCTTCTTGGGTACTGCTTTCAGTTATTTTACTTTTAGCCTTTCGTAAGAATTGGGTGACGATTTGCTTCTGCGCTTCGTAGAGCTGCTGTATTCTTGGCTTTAGGGCATTGTACTCTTGCTCAGTACTGTGCTCTACAGGTCCAGAGATGATCAGCGGTGTTCGTGCGTCGTCGATAAGGACAGAGTCTACCTCATCTACAATAGTGAAGTGATGGCCACGTTGCACCAACCCTTCAGGCCTAGTAACCATGTTGTCGCGGAGGTAGTCAAAGCCAAACTCATTGTTGGTGCCATAGCTGATGTCAGCTTGGTAGGCTATGCGCCTAGCTAGCGAGTGGGGGGGATGCTCATCAATGCAGGCTACACGCAGGCTATGGAATTCATAGATGGGCCCCATCCAGGCTGCGTCCCTTCTAGCCAAGTAGTCGTTTACAGTTACGATGTGTATGCCTTTACCTACTAGGGCATTCAGAAAAGCAGGAAGGGTTGCTACTAGGGTTTTTCCTTCGCCTGTAGCCATTTCAGCAATTCTGCCTTGGTGCAAGATGATGCCTCCTATCAGCTGCTCATCATAATGGACCATATCCCAGGTGATTGGGTGACCTACTACTTCCCATTGGTTATGCCAAATAGCTTGGTCTCCTTCTATCGTTACATGGCTATGCTTAGCAGCGATGGCTCTGTCATAGTCCTTAGCTGTTACGGTGAGCTTTTTGTTTTCCTTGAACCTCCGTGCTGTTTCCTTGACAATAGCAAAGGCTTGGGGTAATACTTCCGTCAGCACTGCTTCTAGCTGCTGGGCATAGTATTTTTCCCGTTCGCCTACTTGGCGGTACAATTCCTCAATAGCTTCTAGGCTTAGTGATGTATCATGGTCTGCTTGCTGCTTCCGAGTATCGATCTCATCTACTACTTCCTGTAGTTCGTTTTTGATATGTTTTTTAATAGCTTTGGTCTTGTCGCGCAGTTCGTCATTGCTCAAGGCTTGGAGCTGCTCAAAGGCTACATTGATTTTTTCTACATAGTGTCGTAACTTTTTTAGATCCCTTTCGGATTTAGTGCCAAATATCTTGGTAAAGAGCTTGAGCATGGGCTGTTGGGATTTTATAGATTGTCTGGTACCAAGGTGAATAGGTTATTAAACTTAATAGTAAATCTATGGGCCTCTTTCCCAATAGACACGATATATTCATAGGGCGTTAGCGCTCAGAGAGGCTGCAGTTGCCTGGTATAATCATAGGCCACCACAAAGCTAGTCAAATGAGCTTTAAGAAACTGAAGAGCATAGTGATAATGAATCTTATTATGGCTGATTTAAGCAAATTATTCATACTTTCTAGTTGACCCTTAATAAGTAATAAATATTGTATTTTATACCTAAAATCGCTATCCTGCCCAATAATAGCTCATCTATAGGCTAAAAATATTTGCAAGAAAAACTGTAGTTACCCTACTAAAACTCGCAAAAAATAGCATGAACTATGCTCGGTAAAGCACCTGATCAGAACCAACTTGATTGCTTTAATGCTACTCTTAAGCAAATTATTAATCCCAACCACCCTCTTGTTATGCTGGCTGACAATGCTGCTCTAGGGTTCAACTTTAAGCTACTGCTACGGGCGTTAGCATTTTTTTGCTTGTATTCTCTGTACTGCACAGTGGTAAAACTGCTAGGGCTACCTCCCAGGAACTTGTGCTTCGTAGAAACAGCTAGAATGATTAAGGGCCGACTAATTAGTAAAGTAATGATGATATACATTAGGTTTTGAGCTAGAAATAGATATGAAAAAGTTACTTACGCTTACCAGCGTATGGAGAATAGGTATTTCCAAGCGTAGATTCCTGTGTAGTGCCTTCGTACACACTTTTTGTGCTAGTTGGCTTATAGCGCTTGCAGCTCAAATCTCGGTGCCATTTTACCCAGTTCCTATGACGATGCAAACTTTTGCTATCGCTCTAGTAGCATTGCTTACTCCCTGGTCAACAGCCATAGGCGCTGTACTGCTTTATCTGAGTTACGCAGCTGTGGGGCTTCCTGTACTTGCTGGTGGTAATAGCGGACTATTAGGCCTTACTGGGCCTACAGCAGGCTTCTTGGTTGGCCTTGTATGGATGAGTGGTGTCATAGCAGCGCTTACACAGCGCTATAAAGATAGGGCCATTTGGGTGCGATTTGGATTTGTGCTTACCGGCAGTTTATGCGCGTTTGTACCAGGCTTGTCCTTACTAACGCACTTGTTTAGTTGGGAAGTTGCCTTTAAAACAGGCCTGCTGCCTTTTGTATTCTCTGAGCCTGCTAAATTAGCCTTAGCTGCTTATCTGTCTGTATTTATCCAAAACAAGTACTCCAGCAAGGCGCAATAGCTGGACGTAAGCTTCTCGAAGTATGGAGCTGTAGGGGGTACCTGTCAGGCTAGTGCACAGTTAAATAAGGCTTTACTCTTTCAAAAAGAGCTTCTTCAAGGATTCCCAGAGTAAGCAAATCTTTTACAGCGCTTAACTCACCATGCCGTACTCGATGGCGCATGATGCTTTGAACTTGCTCATAGGTAAGATAAGGATGTGCAATTAGCGTCTTAAAATCGTCCGTGTTGATGTTTATCTGTCTAGGCTGATACCCATGAACGATATAGGTGTGCTTAGTCATCATTTCAATGGCTAAAGGCGCTAGACCGTACACTTCTTTATATTGAACTTTACTTACAAACCCACCTAGCTTATCTCGGTACTTAATAATTCTGGCTGATAGTACTGTGCCTATACCCTGGAGCTGCTGGAGTTGGCTAGTATCAGCGGTATTGATGTCAAAGGCTTGAATTTTTTTAGGAGAATGAGATGCTTTTTTGTTATTGTTGCCTTGGCTAATAGGTGTACTATGCCGATCTAACTGGTTAGGTAGGGGCGGTGGTGTTATTCTTTGCTTTTCAAGCAAGGCTAAGGTACTATCTAGGAGGGCTATATCTTGGTCATTATTTACTGTATACTTGGTTCTATAGTACCATTTGAGCATTTGTGGCAGGGTTAAGAAGATAATTATGAATAGTAAAAGTATGAGGACGCCATTAGTCTCGGCCTTGGAGAAGCCAAAATGATCGCGAATTTTATGTTTGATCTGGGCTAGCATTTAGTGATAAAATGCATAGTTTTCCCACTTTTCTAGGACGGCTTGAAAGTCTTCAGGGAGGGGCGCTTCAAAATACATTGGCTGGTTGGTAACAGGATGTATAAATCCTAAAGACTGGGCATGGAGGGCCTGGTGGGGCATGAGCTGCAAGCAGTTTTCTACAAAAGTTTGATATTTAGAAGAATGTGTTCTCTTTAAGATCTGATTGCCGCCATAGCTGGTATCGCCAAAGATAGGGTGGCCTAAGTGCTTCATATGTGCTCGAATCTGATGGGTACGCCCTGTTTCTAGGTTACACTTTACTAGCGAAACGTAACGCAGCCTTTTGATTATTTGATAGTGTGTAATAGCTCGCCTCCCTTGCTCAGGATCGGCATAGGGGGCCACAATACGTCGATCTTCTAGACTTCTATCTAGGTTTATATCAACAGTACCTGCTTCTGGGTTTGGCTCTCCCCAAACGAGTGCACAATACGTTCGCTGTATCGAATGGTCATAAAATTGCTTAGCTAGTACCATGATACTCTCTTCTGTCTTAGCAATGACTAATAGACCTGAAGTACCTTTATCAATGCGATGCACCAGGCCAGGCCTGCCTTCGTTATTTGCCGTGGTAGGAAGATGTGTGAAATGATACACTAGCGCATTGACTAGTGTGCCTGTCCAGTTGTTGTGGCCTGGATGAACAACCATGCCTGCAGGTTTGTTCACAATTAGTAGCGCTTCGTCTTCATAGACAATATTTAACGGGATATTCTCAGGCAATATTTCGCGTGTATGAGGGGGTATTGGCAGCACTACTTTAACCTCATCATAAGGTCTGATCTTGTAGCTAGGCTTGATGGGCTGCTGGTTGACTAAGATGAGCCTGTTCTCAATGGCCAGCTGAAGCTTATTCCTAGTCGTATACGGAAGGCGATCTGTGAGAAACTTATCAATCCGATAGGCTGTTTGCCCAGGGCTTATTGTGATGGTATGATGTTCAAATTCAACGTTTTGTTCGTTTGCCACAACGCTAGCTTTCTTGTTGAAAGACAAAAAGTTAATAATGCTTTGCTGCTAATCGTGAATCAGTCTATCTAAGCTCTCCTATCATAATAAACTTCGGGTGTATCATATCCAAACTATGAACCGATGAATATTCTAAGAGAAATATCCTTGCAGCAAGGAACTATTTACATTATACTGATATATTTAT
>JBCCHM010000007.1:0-12724 GCA_039028755.1 Bacteroidota bacterium
GCAAAGAGCTATAACTGGCGAAAAATTATTCTACAGAGCGATGCTTGGAATTATTGGTAAAAAAATTGGTATGACAACCCTCTACGATAATGAAGGCCGTAGTATACCTTGTACTGTAGTAACAAGCGGACCTTGTGTAGTCACACAAATCAAAAGCCTAGAAAAGGATGGGTACAAAGCTGTACAACTAGGATATGATGAAAAAAAAGAAAAAAATACCACTAAGCCACTCCTAGGTCATTTTAGCCAAGCCCAAACAACACCCCGAAAAAAATTGGTAGAGTTCAAGAACTTTAACGAAGGGCTAGAACTACAACTAGGCCAATCTATCCATTTAGAAGATATCTTTGCAGAAGGAGACTACGTAGATGCCATAGGAACTGCTAAGGGGAAAGGTTTTCAGGGTGTAGTAAAAAGACATGGCTTTGGTGGTGTAGGAGAGCAGACACATGGTCAGCATAATAGAGTGAGAGCACCCGGATCTATAGGTGCCTCTTCATTCCCCTCACGCGTTTTCAAAGGAATGAGAATGGCAGGTAGGACAGGTGGCCACCGCGTTAAAGTAATGAACCTTAGAGTGATGAAAATAGTACCTGAAAAAAAACTAATGATAGTGAGTGGCTCTATCCCCGGCCCTAAGAATGCCTACATCACCCTAGAGAAGTAAAATATGGAGCTGCCAGTACTACAACACACAGGAAAAGATACAGGTAGGAAGATTAAACTATCTGACGAAGTATTTGGTATTGAGCCTAATGACCATGCCATCTACCTAGATGTCAAGCATATCCTGGCTAATAAAAGGCAAGGTACGCACAAGGCTAAAGAAAGGGGAGAAATTGCAGGCTCTACAAGAAAAATTAAAAAACAGAAGGGAACAGGAACCGCCCGAGCTGGTAGCATCAAATCACCTATATTCAAAGGAGGAGGGCGCGTATTTGGCCCTAGACCACGAGACTACAAATTTAAGCTCAATAAGAAGCTCAAAAAGCTAGCCAGAAAATCTACCCTCAGCTATAAAGCCCAAGAACAAAATATAACCATCTTAGAAGACTTCTCCCTCGAAGTCCCTAAAACTAAGCATTACCTCAATATGCTTCATAAGCTAGCCTTGGCAGATCAAAGAACGCTACTTATACTAGCTACTCCTGACAAGGATACCGTCCTAGCCAGCAGAAACCTACGCCATACAGCCGTCATGGCTGTAGATCAAATAAATACCTATGACCTGCTTAGAGCTAAAAAATTGCTGATCAGCGAAACAGCACTAGCACATCTAACCAAGAACTTTAGCCAGTCATGAGTATACTGAAGCGACCTTTAGTAACAGAGAAAGTATCAGCCCTTAATGTAAAGGACGTTTATGGCCTTATCGTTGATAACAGAGCAAACAAGATTGAGATCAAAAAAGAAGTACAAAAGATATACGGAGTTACAGTAGAACAAGTCAATACCATGCGATACGCAGGTAAAAAAAAGACTCGATATATAAAATCAAAAATCAGCAAAGGTAAGCGATCTTCCTACAAAAAAGCACTCGTTACCCTAAAAGCTGGAGAAGCGATTGATTTCTATGCAAACAACTAATAATCCCCAACACATTCACCCTAGCAATTGCTTAGTAGCCTATGCCAGTAAAAAAAAATAAACCACTCACACCAGGGCAACGATTTAGAGTTGCACCCGTATTTGCTGGGCTTACAAAAATCAAGCCTGAGAAGCCGCTCCTATTACCTATCAAGCGCACAGGTGGCAGAAACAATACTGGTAAGATGACTATACGTCATAGAGGCGGAGGACACAAGAAGCGTATGCGCATCATTGACTTTAGGAGAAAAAAGTACGACATCCCCGCAGTAGTAAAATCTATCGAATACGACCCTATGCGCACAGCATACATTGCACTACTATACTATGTGGATGGAGAAAAAAACTATATACTTGCCCCTGAAGGACTGAAAGTAGGCGATAAAGTGCTTGCAGGAGAAGATATAGCCCCTGAAGTAGGTAATGCTCTTCCACTGAAAGCTATGCCCACAGGAACGATTATACACAACATAGAGCTACACCCAGGGAAAGGAGGTGCAATAGCCAGAAGTGCAGGTGCCTACGCACAGTTACTAGCTAAAGAAGGCAAACATGTAACCCTGAAACTACCCTCAGGCGAGATGCGCATGGTACTGGGCGAATGTATAGCTACTGTAGGTACAGCTTCCAATAGTGAACATATGAGCATTTCCATAGGAAAAGCAGGTAGAAATAGATGGCTAGGTAAAAGACCTAGAGTAAGAGGCGTAGCCATGAACCCCGTTGACCATCCTATGGGTGGAGGCGAGGGCAAGGCCGCTGGGGGTCATCCCCGATCTAAGCAAGGGCTATATGCTAAAGGACAGAAAACGAGGAAGAAAAATAAATACTCTAAGCGACTCATCATTAGCAGGAAGAAAAAATAATGGCTAGATCTATAAAAAAAGGACCTTACGTAGCACATCACCTGCAGGAAAAAATAGATGTACTGAACAAATCAGGTGGTAAAACTACCATCAAAACATGGTCTAGAAGCTCCACCATTACCCCCGACTTTGTAGGACATACATTGGCTGTACACAATGGTAGTAAATTTATCCCCGTATTCGTTACAGAAAATATGGTAGGCCATAAGCTAGGCGAGTTCGCCCCTACTAGAACTTTCAGAGGACATATCGCTAAGAAAAACAAAGACAGGAAATAGCTATGGAAGCAGTAGCTAGGTTAAAAAAATCACCCATCTCCCCTCGTAAAATGAGGCTTGTAGCAGACCTAATCAGAGGATCTCGGGCTAATAAGGCATTCGCTATCTTGAAACATGAGCCTAAAAAGTGCGCTATACACTTAGAAAAATTGCTACTTGCTGCCATAGCCGACTGGCAAAATAAAAACAAAGAAGCAGAGCTAGAAGAAGCAGAGTTGTATGTCAAAGCCATTAGCGTAGGTAGCGCTGGCATGCTCAAACGCCTGAGGCCAGCTCCACAAGGTAGAGCACATAGAATTAGAAAAAGATCGAATCATGTTACATTGGTAGTAGATAGCCTGAAGAATCCAGAACTAACAAATACCAAAGAAACGACTAATATCCAAAATAACGAAACAGAACTAACAACTGATGGGACAGAAAGTTAATCCGATTGGCCTACGGCTTGGGTATATCAAAGGGTGGGAATCAAACTGGTTCTCATCAAAGAGAAGCTATGCAGATAAACTCATAGAAGATGAAAAAATCAGGCATTATTTGCGGACTAGAATGTCCAAAGGAAGCATCTCAAAGATCATCATAGAGCGTACCCTCAAGCGAATCACAATAACCATACACACAGCCAGGCCAGGCATGGTTATTGGCAAAGGCGGTACAGAAGTAGAGCAGATTAAAGGAGAACTCCAAAAACTAATAGGCAAAGAAGTCCAGATAAACATTCTGGAGGTCAAAAGACCTGAGTTAGATGCCAAGCTAGTAGCAGATTCAATAGCTCAACAACTGCAGGCAAGAGTTTCTTATAGAAGAGCTATGAAGCAAGCACTTGCTGCTACTACACGAGTAGGAGCCCAGGGAATAAAAATACAAGTATCCGGTAGACTAGGAGGAGTAGAGATAGCCAGGACCGAACAATACAAAGAAGGAAGAGTACCGCTCCATACCCTACGTGCTGATATCGACTATACGGTCTCAGAGGCCAATACAGTTTATGGCAAGATAGGGGTTAAAGTTTGGATATTTAAAGGCGAGGTATATAATAAACCTGACTTATCTCCTAATGTAGTGGCAGGAATTCCCGAAATCAGTAAGCCCAGAAGAAGTTTTAAAAGAGAAAGAAATAGCACCTAACTTAGCGATCAACAGGGCTCTCTTACAGAGAGATTAATACCTACCTTGGCAATAGAGAAACAAAGTATACAGCGATGCTACAACCTAAGAGAACACGATATAGAAAAGTACAAAAAGGACGTGTCAAAGGATTGGCCCATAGAGGTAGCTCAATAGCATTTGGTTCCTTTGGACTCAAGGCTATAGAGCCCGCTTGGATCACAGCTAGACAAATAGAAGCTACCCGTATTGCTATGACCAGGGCTATAAAAAGGCAAGGCCAAGTCTGGATAAGAATATTTCCTGATAAGCCCATAACTAAAAAACCAGCCGAAGTCAGGATGGGTAAAGGTAAAGGCGCACTAGAATATTGGGCAGCTGTTGTAAAGCCTGGTAGAATACTTTTTGAAATAGAAGGAGTAAATATAAAGCTGGCACAAGAAGCCATGCGTCTAGCAACACACAAACTACCCATTAAAGCCAAGTTTGTAGTACGAAAAGATCACATTAACGCTTAAAAATGAAATATCAGGAAATTAAGACCTTACCAACTGAAGAACTCAGCGCAAGAATAGTAGCTGAAGTAGAGAATCTGAGAAAGCTACGGTTTGCACATGCCATATCTCCTATTGAAAATCCTATGAGAATTAAGCACAGTAGGAAGCTGATAGCTAGGCTAAAAACTGCCAGAGCCCAAGAAATTGAACGCAAACAGAAAGATAGCCATGCTGAGAGATCGTAGAAAAGAAAGAATAGGCCAAGTAACTAGCAACAAATGCGACAAAACCATTACAGTCATGGTAGAGCGCAGAGTTAAGCACCTACTCTATGGCAAGTTCGTCAGAAAGTCCACCAAACTCATGGCTCATGACGAGAAGAACGAGTGCAACCAAGGTGATCTTGTAAAGATTATGGAAACTCGCCCCCTAAGCAAAAAAAAACGATGGAGGCTAGTAGCAATCCTTGAAAGAGCCAAATAGTTATGATACAGCAAGAGTCAAGACTTAACGTTGCAGACAATAGCGGAGCCAAAGAAGTACTGTGCATCCACGTACTAGGCGGTACCCGAAAACGCTACGCCAGTATCGGCGATCAGATTGTAGTGAGCGTAAAAGCAGCTAGCCCTGCTGGCAATCTCAAAAAGGGAGCTGTTTCAAGAGCAGTCATCGTAAGAACTAAAAAAGAAGTGCGAAGAAAAGATGGCTCTTACATTCGCTTTGAGGATAATGCTGCTGTTTTGTTAAACAACAATGGTGAGCTCAGGGGTACCCGTATCTCAGGACCTGTAGCAAGAGAACTTCGCGAAAAAAAGTTTATGAAAGTAGTATCCTTGGCCCCTGAAGTACTATAAAACTATGCTTAAGAAAAGCCATAAAACATCAAAATTACACATCAAAAAAGGAGATGTCGTAAAAGTGCTATCAGGCAATTACCGAAACAAACGGGCTAGGGTACTCAAAGTGCTTCCAAAAATTTATAGAGCTATCGTAGAAGGAGTGCATATGGTTTACAGGCATAAGAAACCTTCAGCTCAGAATACACAAGGTGGCATAGAAAAAAAAGAAGCACCTATCCATATCAGTAATCTGATGCTGATAGACTTAGCTACTGGCGAACCCACTAGGATGGGCAGGAAACGCGACGAAAATGGCAAATTACAAAGATATGCTAAAAAGACCGGTGAACTGATCAAAAATGACTAGACCAAGACTACAAGAGAGATATTTCAAGGAAGCTGCTCCTAAGCTCAAAAAACAAATGAGCTACAAGTCAGTCATGCAAGTACCTCGGCTAAAAAAGATATGCCTCAATCAAGGCATAGGAGCAGCTGTTACCGATAAAAAACTTATAGATACAGCCATCGAAGAGCTAACAAGCGTCACAGGCCAAAGAGCAGTGCCTGCCAAAGCAAAAAAAGCCATATCCAACTTTAAACTGAGAGCAAAAATGCCTATCGGTGCTACAGTCACCTTACGGGGCAAGCGAATGTACGAGTTTTTAGATCGGCTCATTACAATAGCGCTGCCTCGTGTAAGAGACTTTAGAGGAGTCAGTGAGAAAAGCTTTGATGGTAGGGGCAATTACACGCTAGGGATTAGAGAACAAATCATCTTTCCTGAGATTAGTATCGATAAGATAAGTAGATTAACAGGCATGAGTATTACCTTTGTCACCAACGCCAAAACCGACCAAGAGGCGTATCAGTTGCTAAAGGCACTAGGCATGCCTTTCAAAGGCTAGAAACTAATTGACGCCCATGGCAAGAGAAGCAGTCAAAACACGTAACATAAAACGCCAAAAATTAGCTGACAAATACGCAGCTAAGCGAGCTAAGCTCAAGGAACAAGGAGATTATGCAGGTCTAGACAAGTTACCTAAAAATGCCTCTCCCGTACGGCTACGCAATAGGTGTAAAGCTACAGGAAGGCCCAGAGGGTATATGCGAAAGTTTGGTATCTCACGAGTCACCTTCAGAGCCTGGGCTGCACAAGGTAAGATACCAGGTGTTGAAAAAGCCAGCTGGTAATAATATATAATTCAGAAACTTTGGCGCTTGTAACAAAGAAGCAATAGCATATAACATGACCACAGACCCTATAGCCGACTATCTAACTAGGATTAGAAATGCTATTCAGGCTAAACATAGAATTGTAGAGATACCTGCGTCAAATATCAAGAAAGAGCTCACCAAAGTGCTGCATAACAAGGGATACATCAAGCAGTACAAATTTGATGACCAGGCAACGGTCCAAGGATTGATCAGGATTGGTTTAAAATATAACCCGGACACAAAAGCTGCAGCTATTAAGAAGCTAGAAAGGGTAAGCAAGCCTGGACTACGAAAATACGCTAGAGCCGATGCCTTACCTAATGTTATCAACGGACTAGGTATTGCCATCTTGTCTACTTCTAAAGGAATATTGAGTGATAAAGAGGCTAGAAAGATGAAGCTAGGAGGAGAAGTACTATGTTACATTTATTAGGACATACTAAGCCATGTCAAGAATAGGAAATCAGCCCATTAAATTGCCTGAAGGCGTTACCCTAGAAGGTCCGCAAGAAGGTGTCGTATACATCAAAGGTCCTAAAGGGGCCCTATCTCAATCCATAGACCCTGCTATTACAGTGACAGTAGAAAAAGGTTTTGTTACCCTAACTAGAAGAAAAACTAACCAAAAGCATCACAAGTCACTCCATGGGCTATACAGGGCACTGCTGAGTAATATGGTCGTTGGAGTAAGTGAAGGCTTTAGAAAAACATTAGAGCTAGTAGGCGTAGGCTATAGAGCCAGTGTCCAGAATAATATACTAGAGCTCAACCTAGGATATTCACACACCATTTATTTTGCTGTTCCGCCAGAGGTTACTGTGCAGGCCGAAACAGTGAAGGGCAAAAATCCTCTAGTGTACCTAGAAGGAATAGATAAACAACTAGTCGGGCAAGTAGCAGCCAAGCTCAGATCACTCAGAAAAGTAGAGCCATATAAAGGCAAGGGAATCAGGTTTTTAGGCGAGCAAATTAGGCGTAAAGTAGGTAAGACCACTGCTAAATAATCAGATAAGTAGTAAAAAATGGCGATAAAGAACCCAAAAACTGCAAGAAGACTAAAAATCAGGAGAGGCATTAGAAAGCGTATCCATGGTACAGCATCTAGACCTAGACTTTCAATATACAAGAGCAACAAGACTATCTATGCCCAGCTCATCAATGATGAACAAGGTCATACGCTCGCTGCGAGCTCTTCGAGAACGTTAGTTACCCAAGAAGACGCTAATACAAATAAAGCTAGTAAAGTAGGCGAAATCTTGGCTAAGCAAGCTCTTGCTAAGGGGATCAACACTATTGTATTCGATCGATCAGGTTACATCTACCATGGCCAAGTAAAGGCCCTAGCAGAAGGAGCTAGAGCTCAAGGTCTTAAATTTTAGTAAGTATGGCTCAGCATAGACAAATGATTAAAGTAAGTGAGCTTAATCTAGAAGAAAAGGTTGTCGCTATCAAGAGGGTAACTAAAGTAGTCAAGGGAGGCCGTAACTTTAGTTTATCAGCTGTAGTGGTGGTAGGAGATGGCCAAGGAGTAGTAGGATATGGACTTGGGAAAGCCAAAGATACTACTAGTGCTATTGCTAAGGGAATAGAAGATGCTAAGAAGAACCTCATCAAGGTGCCGATCTTACGAGGCACTATACCACACCCATCTACCGGTAAATTTGGAGGAGGTTTAGTTTTGCTCAAACCTGCTGCCCCAGGTACAGGCATTATTGCAGGCGGAGGTGTGCGTATAGTGCTAGAGTGTGTAGGCGTACAAAATGTATTATCTAAGTCAAAAGGATCATCTAACCCACATAATACCGTAAAAGCAACCTTACAGGCTCTAGCTAATATGCGTGATCCACTAACTGTGGCAGCACAAAGAGACATTTCTTTGAATAAGGTATTTAACGGATAAGGATGGCAAAAATTAGAATTACACAAGTAAAGAGTACGATCAAGAGACCTCAGCAACAAAAGTTGACTATCAAGGCATTAAAACTTGGAAAAATCAATAAAAGCGTTGTAGTTGAATCTACACCTCAGATTCAAGGTATGATCCATAAAGTGAGTCACTTAGTTACTACAGAAATAGCATAGCCATGCAGTTAAATACACTTAAACCTGCCTTAGGGGCTGTAAAGCCAGGCAAAAGAATAGGAAGAGGACAGGGATCTGGCAAAGGTGGTACTGCTACAAAAGGCCACAAAGGCGCCAAGTCCAGATCAGGATACAAGAGAAAAATAGGGTTTGAAGGCGGACAGCTACCGCTACAGAGGCGCATACCTATGTATGGGTTTAAAAATCCCAATAGAGTCTTCTATAAGCCTATTAACCTAGATACACTACAGCGGCTAGCTGAAAAAGCTCAGGTAGCCTCTATTGATGCTAAGCTACTAGTAGAGCATGGATTGCTCAGCAAACGCAGTAAATGCAAAATCCTAGGGAGTGGAGAACTAAAAACTAAGCTTGATGTAACCGCTCATGCCTTTTCAGCTTCAGCCCTAGCAGTCATAGAAAAACTAGGTGGGAAAGCTATTAAGTTGAGTGCCCATGAGTAAATTTTTTATTACAATTAGCAATATCTTTTCTATCAGAGAGCTCAGAACACGTATATTCAATACCGTGGGATTTTTAATGATCTTCAGGCTGGGATCTTTTATTGTTTTACCAGGAGTTGACGCAACTAAGCTAACAGGAGAAGTAAAGGGTATATTTAGCTTGCTAGATACCTTCCTAGGTGGAGCGTTTAGCAATGCCTCTGTGTTCGGCTTAGGCGTGATGCCCTACATCTCTGCTTCTATCGCTGTACAACTTTTGACAGTGGCTGTCCCCTATTTCCAAAAACTCCAAAAAGAGGGACAATCTGGTAGGAAGAAACTCAACCAGATTACTAAAATACTCACGATTTTTATTGCCATAATTCAGTCACTTAGCTATCTTACTAGCGCTATTTCTGATGAAGTAATCGTAGTCAGTCGGTCTTTCTTTCTTAGCTCATCTCTATTCATTCTTCCGGCAGGAACGATGGCTTGTATGTGGATAGGGGACAAGATTACTGACAAGGGTATCGGTAATGGTATCTCTATGCTGATCATGATCGGCATCATCTCTTCTTTGCCTGGAGCATTTTTCGAAGAGTTTGTATTGCGTGGTACCCGAGGCCTATTAATATTCATCATCGAAATTCTAATACTCTTTTTGATCATAGTTAGCGTAGTCATGTTTACACAAGCTGTCAGAAAAATTCCTCTTCAATATGCTAAACAAATGGTTAGTAATAACGCTTATAGTGGACAAAGGCAGTACATACCCCTCAAATTGAATACCGCTGGTGTAATGCCTATTATTTTTGCTCAAGTATTGATGTTCCTTCCAGCCCTACTTACCAACCTATTGGCTAGCAAAAGCAATGCTGCTTCTTCTATAGCCAGGATTTTTTCTGACTTTACTACCTGGCAGTATAATGCAGTATTTTGTGTACTCATTGTGGTATTCACCTACTTCTACACAGCTATTACAGTCAATCCTACACAGATAGCCGATGATATGAAACGGAGCAATAGCTTTATTCCAGGTATTAAGCCAGGTAAGTTTACTGCAGCATTTATAGATAATGTTTTGAGTAAAATAACACTGCCCGGCTCCTTCTTTTTGGCAGCTATTGCTATTTTGCCAGGTCTTGCGCATCTACTAGGGCTTAGCAGGTCCTTTAGCAGGTTTTATGGCGGGACATCACTACTCATCATGGTAGGGGTAGTGCTAGATACGCTACAGCAAATAGAGAGCTATCTACTGATGCACCACTATGATTATATGATGAAGTCTAGTAGTGTGAAAGGACGTTCTCAAAATATAGCAGTAGCTTAGCATATGATCTTTTTAAAGCGTGAGGAGGAAATAAATATAATCAGAGAAGGTGCCTGTATTTTAAGCAAAACGCTTGGTTCCCTTGCACAAGAGATCAAGCCAGGAGTAACAACGAAAGCACTAGATAAACTAGCAGAGGAGTTTATCAGCGATCATGGCGGCAAGCCATCTTTCAAAGGGCTTAAGCAATTTCCAGCCTCACTCTGTACCTCTGTGAATGAAATAGTTGTGCATGGAATACCAAGCCACTACGAACTGCAAGAAGGTGATATTATTTCTGTAGATTGCGGTGTATCCTACAGAGGATATCATAGTGACTCGGCCTTTACTTTCCCTGTAGGGGAAATAGGCCAGACGGTTAGCGAGCTCCTTCGTGTAACTAAAGAAGCGTTATACCAAGGTATTAGCCAAGTAAAAGCCGGAGGAAGGATTGGAGATATTGGGCAAGCTGTTCAGGACTATGCACATAAGCATGGCTACTCAGTAGTTAGAGCACTTGCGGGACATGGCATTGGAAGAAATTTACATGAGGATCCTCAGATCCCTAATTATGGCAAAAAGGGGTGCGGTGTCAAATTAAAGAAAGGCATGGTGCTTGCTATAGAGCCTATGATTAACTTAGGTGGACAAAATGTTGTAGAAGAAAAAGATGGCTGGACAATTAGGACGTTGGATAGAAAACCCTCTGCTCACTTTGAACATACTGTGGTAGTATGGGAGCATCAAGCTGAAATACTAACGACCTATCAGTATATAGAAGAAGCTCTAAAAATTTAAATGGCTAAGATACCCCCAATAGAGCAAGATGGTATTGTGGAAGTAGCCCTTCCTAATGCAGAGTTCAAAGTTCGTTTAGAAAACGGCCACCTTGTCAGAGCACATATATCTGGAAGAATGCGAAAATTCTACATCAATATACTACCTGGTGATAAGGTAAAGCTAGAGCTAACACCCTACGATTTAACGAAAGGGCGTATAGTTCACAGATATAAAGCTCACTAAGAGGGCTAGGACTAGTTATGAAAGTAAAAGCGTCTATTAAAAAACGAAGCAGCCAGTGCAAGATTGTGCGCAGGAAAGGCAAACTATACGTCATCAATAAAAAAAATCCAAGATTTAAACAAAGGCAAGGATAAGTATGGCCAGAGTATTAGGAGTAGACATCCCAGATAGTAAGCGAGGCGAGATTGCCCTTACGTACATTTTTGGTATCGGCCGTAGTTCAGCTAGTAAACTCTTAGAAAGAGCAGGAGTTAGTAAAGATAAACATGTCTCTGACTGGACTGAAGCAGAGTCTAAGAAAATAAGATCTATTATCAGTGAGCAATACAAAGTAGAAGGAGAGCTAAGGTCTGAAATACACTTGAACATCAAAAGATTAGTAGATATTAGGTGCTGTAGAGGCCAAAGACATGCGATTGGTCTGCCTGTAAGAGGCCAAAAAACAAAGAATAACTCCAGAACACGAAAAGGTAAGCGCAAAACAGTGACTAATAAAAAGAAGGCTAAGAAGT
Source organism: Bacteroidota bacterium (assembly GCA_039028755.1). Lineage (GTDB taxonomy): Bacteria > Bacteroidota > Bacteroidia > Cytophagales > Amoebophilaceae > JBCCHM01. The sequence goes on from JBCCHM010000007.1 coordinate 11,756, forward strand.
AGACATAAAGTCTACTAATTTGTTTAGAAACTATGCATAAAGCACTATGAAAAAGCTACAGAAAGGGAAAACAAAAAAGAGAACCGTAAGTGTTAGTAAAGTAGGGCAAGCGCATATTAAAGCTACCTATAACAACATTATTATTTCCATGACAAACGAATCTGGCCAAGTAATTTCATGGTCTTCTGCCGGAAGAATGAGCTTTAAAGGCCCTAAGAAAAATACACCCTATGCAGCCCAGGTATCTGCTAGAAATTGTGCCAAGGCGGCCCATGAGCTAGGGCTCAGAAAAGTAGAAGTTTATGTAAAAGGAGCAGGGATAGGTAGAGAGGCAGCCATCAGAACGATTCAAGATACTGGTATAGAAGTTACTGCCATTAGGGATGTGACGCCCATACCACATAATGGCTGTAGGCCTCCTAAACGTAGACGTCCATAATTTGTTCAATAAAAAGTCTCAAGTATGGCAAGATATACAGGTCCAAGGGTTAAAGTCTCAAGAAGATTTAATGAGCCTATTTTCGGCCCTAGTAAGGCACTTAAGAAGAAAAATTACCCTCCAGGCCAGCATGGTAGGATACGCAGAAAAAGATCGGAGTATGCGCTCCAACTTATGGAGAAAGGGAAAGCTAAACATATTTATGGCTTGTTAGAAAAACAATTTGCTAATCTTTTTCATAAAGCTGCCAAAAAGAAAGGTGTAACTGGCGAAATCTTATTACAGCATTTAGAAGCACGCTTAGATAATACAGTCTACCGCTTGGGTATAGCTCCCACTAGGAGAGCAGCCAGGCAGCTTGTATCCCACAAACACATCGTAGTAAATGGCTCAATGGTCAATATTGCTTCTTACACTCTAAAGCCAGGTGATATAATCGGATTACGCCAAAAATCTAAACTACTACAAGCTATTACAGAGCGTATAGCTACGCACCATAAAAAATACTCTTGGCTAGAATGGGATAACAA
>JBCCHM010000008.1:0-12291 GCA_039028755.1 Bacteroidota bacterium
ATAAATGCGCCTGTAACGTGCTTGATATCAGCCAGTCGCTCCCGTTCTGAACGTTTTTGGACTTGTGCTAGATAAGCCGTAACAGCTGCTTGCTGGCTAGCAGTAGTCAGCTTATGGACTAAAGGGTGCTCTGGTGCTAGGGCTAGGTAAGTAACACCAAAGATGGTATCAGGACGGGTAGTAAAGACTTTGATGGGTTGTGTCTGGCTAGAAATTTTTACTGTAAAGACTAGCTCAGCTCCTGCTGAACGGCCTATCCAGTTGCGCTGTGCTTCCTTAGCTGATGCAGGCCAGTTTAGTGCTGCTAAGTCTGCCAACAGCCGATCAGCATAGGCTGTGATGCGCAGGCTCCACTGCTTCATCGGCTTACGAACTACAAGATAGCCTCCTCTTTCAGCAACGCCGTCTTTGACTTCTTCGTTGGCTAGTACCGTACCTAGCTCAGGACACCAGTTGACGGTGGTATCTTCTAGGAAGGCTAGCCGGTAGCGGAGGAGCATTTTTTGCTGGGCTTGCTTAGTCATTTGGTGCCATGTTTGGGCAGTAAATACAGGCGTGTTCTCATCACAAGCAGCTTGTACTTGGCTATTACCTTCCTGCTCAAAGATGGATACCAGGCGCTCAATAGGCTGGGCTTTTTGCAGCGCAGTGTCGTACCAACTCTGGAAGAGCTGCAAGAAGATCCACTGTGTCCATCTATAATAAGCAGGATCGCACGTGCATACTACCCTGTCCCAATCATAAGCTAGTCCTAGCCGATTTAGTTGCTCCTTGTATCGCTGGATGTTTTGCGCTGTAGTAATCGCAGGGTGCTGCCCTGTTTGGATAGCATATTGCTCTGCTGGTAAGCCAAAAGCATCAAAGCCCATGGGGTGTAGTACTTGGTAGCCTTGGCTCTTTTTATACCGAGCTATGATATCAGTGGCAATGTAGCCTAATGGATGGCCTACGTGTAGGCCTTCTCCAGAGGGGTAGGGGAACATATCTAGCACATAGAACTTGGGTTGGCTTGTGTCTTCTTCAGTACGAAAGGTCTGGTGGCTTTGCCAGTATTGCTGCCACTTTTGTTCTATTGCTTGGAAGTCATAATGTGCCATATGTCTCTAGTCAGTTTACAGTAACTATAAGTGCCTAGACCGTTACCAAGACTCACAAAGATCGTTTTTATTCAATAGACCTCTTGCACAACCTCAAAACTACATTGATTTTACATACAGAGGAGGTTCTAGAACCACAGTTATGCAAGAAGTCTAATGATGGCTAGGAGCGCCTGTATGTGAGTAGAGGTGCGCAAATCTGTCCTCTAGCTTTTTCCACGGTATATTGTGAGCCAGTTTGTTTGCTTGAGTGTAGCTTTTAAGCAGTCAAGCTGGTTTTGATCAGAGACTTTAGCGAGCATAGATAAAGGTATTTTTTGCAAGTTTTAGTAGGTCAACTACGGTCTTTTGCAAATATTGTTAGTCTATAGATGAAATTTTGTTGGGGGTAATAGTGATTTTGAGCGTGAAAATACAATATTTAATACTTATTAAGGATCAACTAAAGTATATCAAGCAATTTTTGCCTGGGACAAAAGCAGGATGCTACTACAAACTCTTAAAAGACTTATGGTGGATACGTCTGATGTGATTAAAGCTCTTTATAAGCAATATCTGCTTTACCCTAGCATCTCTACTGATTCTAGATCTGTAACTCTTAATGCTATTTTTTTTGCTCTAAAAGGGCCTAATTTTGATGGTAATGCCTTTGCAGCACAGGCCCTAGCTAAGGGGGCAGCTTGTGCGGTAATTGATGATATACAGTACAAGCAAGATGAACGCTATATTTTGGTTGATGATGTACTCAAGGCTTTACAAGAACTAGCTTCCTTTCATAGAAAGCAGCTCAAGATTCCTATCATAGCTATTACAGGCTCTAACGGAAAAACAACAACCAAGGAGCTCACACAAGCAGTTCTAAGCCAGCAGTACAAGTCCTATGCTACACAGGGTAATCTTAATAACCACATCGGTGTACCCTGTAGCTTGCTAGCTATGAATCAATCTGTAGAAATCGCTGTGATTGAAATGGGAGCTAGCCACATAGGAGATATAGCGCAGCTATGCGCAATTGCCATGCCCACCCATGGCTTGATTACTAGCATAGGCCACGCACACTTAGAAGGATTTGGTAGTCTTGAAGGAGTTATAAAAGGTAAAAGTGAGCTGTATGACTACTTGCTCCGCCACAGCGGCCAGGTTTTTATTAACTCTACTGATCCTATTCTTAGTAATATAGGTAAGCGTCTTGACGCTCCTATCTACTACTACCCCCAACGGCAAGGTTTTTACCATTGTGAATTAGTGAAAGAAGATCCTTACGTAGTATATAAAAGTAACAATGGCCAAATAGTATCTACCCAATTGTTAGGTAAGCATCATTTCAATAACATTGCTGCTGCTCTGTGTATAGCTAAATACTTTAGAGTAGATGAGAGCAGCGCTAACCAAGCTATCCAAGCCTATCAGCCCTACAGTAATCGTTCTCAGGTTATTAAAAAGGGTAGCAATATTATTCTGCTGGATTCATATAATGCTAATCCTGAATCTGTCAAGGGTGCTATTCGGGCTTTTCAGCTCATCCAAGCTACCCACAAAGTACTTATCTTAGGTAACATGAGTGAATTAGGTGAAGATAGTTTACGCTTTCATCAAGAGCTTGTAGAGCTGACTACCCAAGGGGCTTATCAAGAAATTATTTTATGTGGGCCACACCTAGAAGCAGCTCAGGCAAATAATTCTAAAGCCTTGTTCTTTAAACAGAAAAGCGATTTGGAAGCTTATCTAAAGCACATAAATTTTGAAAATACTGCTATCCTGATTAAAGGATCTCGTATCCTGCAACTAGAGACGCTAGTGGAATTGATTAACAGCACGAACAGGTAGTCCTAGGCAGTATGGAAACTTTTAAAAAGGGAAAAGAAAATTTATTGTCATAAAAAATTAACATTTTTATGACAATAAAGTACACAATAAGCTATTTACCGCCTAGAAGGAGGTGGCTCCTAACTTCGGCTAGAAGCTGGCTAAAAAGTCGATCCTTAATAACGCTCAACGGTTCTACGAAGCGCAAATTTTCTGAGCGATAGCCCTAGCAGTTTTGACGCTGTGCAGTACAGACAACACGAGCAAGGAATCTAACTCCCTGTGCAGACTAGCGCCCAGCATGCCCTTCAGATAATTCCGGCCAGTCTATGATCCCATTTCAGACGCCCTATCGCTTCTATCTCTGCCGGCACCTACAACGCAACTTATGCTGACGACGAGCATAGGTACTCTTGCTTGGACAAGGTCTCGGGAGAGTTACTTCGCTCTCTCCCGCTTTTACATGTTCCCTATAGCCACGTCTACTATTACTCGAGCAAGTTCCTTCTCAAACATCCTGCGTATCGAATCCAGGGCACTGGTAATATCTTGCTATCGTGGGGACTGCCAGTAAAACTCTCAATGCTATTGAGAGCAAAGGACACTTTAGATGTCGATACCGATGACTCATTAATGGGCGCACGTAGTATTTTCCTATAGTTTTTGTTGATTAACTTCGAGTATAATACCCCATTACACTCTGGGACCAGACATCTAAACTAAAAGAGATAGGTAAGCAAATAGCTCAATGTGTATCCTGCATCTTGCTCAACCTCTTGTACAGTCCTTCTTGCTGCATGAGCTCCTGGTGAGTACCGCGTTCTACAATTTTGCCCTCATCAATAACTAAGATCTCATCTGCATGGCGAATAGTACTTAGGCGATGGGCTATAACAATAGCGGTTTTATCTTGCATGAGTCTATTCAGAGCTTCTTGTACTAGCTGCTCAGAAGCACTATCTAGGGCAGAAGTAGCTTCATCTAGGATGAGTATGGGCGGATTGCCTAGTACAGCACGTGCAATACTCAAGCGTTGACCTTGTCCTCCTGATAGTTTATTGCCTCGCTCCCCAATTACTGTCTGGTAACCTTGCGGTAGCTCTAGGATGAAGTCGTGGGCACTAGCTATTTTTGCTGCTTCTATCACTGCTTGTTCGGTGACTTCAGGCCTACCAAGAGCGATGTTATTATATACAGTATCCTGGAACAGAATAGACTCTTGGGTGACAGTGCCCATGAGCTTTCGGATTGACTTGATATCGCAATTTCTCAAAGAAATGTTATCTATTTGTATATCGCCTTGGGTAGTATCATAGAACCTAGCCAACAGGTCAACAATCGTAGACTTTCCACCCCCAGAAGGGCCTAATAAAGCCACTGTCTTGCCTTTAGGGATCATCAGGTTCAAATTTTTGAGGATAGGCTTGTGGTCATAGGTAAAGCTCACGTTGCTAAAGGTGATGGCCTGCTCAAAAGACTTAACCTCAATAGCATGCGGCTTATTAGTAATTGCTGAGGGAGTGTCCATGAGGTCGAAGATTCTTTTCCCGGCAGCAAGGCTACGCTGAATATTGCTCAAAGCTTTAGAGATAGACTTGATAGGAATCAAAGACTGGGATAAGATAATGATGTAGGTGATAAAGGTACTTGCAGCTAATTCAGTTTGGCTGGTGAGCACCAGCTTACCCCCATAGGCTAGAATCAGTGCTACCACAGTCACTCCCAGGAATTCAGACATAGGTGGAGCTAGACTTTTCTTAAGCTCCATAGCCAGACTAGCCCTAGCATACTGGTTATTCTCTTGCTTAAACTTGGTCAAAACATACGAACGGACTGCAAAGGCTTTGATAATCCTTATACCACCTAAAGCTTCCTCTAAGATATTGACTAATCTGCCTAGTGATGCTTGGGTTTGGGAAGCGCTCTTGCGCAGCCTTCTGACAATCTCGGCAATAATAGCCCCTGAAAGTGGTAGAAATAATATAGTAAACAATGTGAGTCTACTTGAAATATAGTACATAACGGTAAAAAAGCCGATGATTGTAGCAGGTTCTTTAAAGAATACCCGCAAAGTGTCTACTATTGCATGCTCTACCTCCTGTATATCATTCGTTAGCCTAGCAATAATGTCGCCCCTACGCTTGTTCGTAAAGTAGTCGAGATGTAGTTGCGAGGTTCTGTCAAAAAGGCTTAGACGCAGGTTATACACTACGTTAGTGCGCACCTCTGCCACGACAATTTCAGCTAAGTAGCGACAAAGATTAGTAAGCAGTACAGAGATAACAATAACAGTGCAGACAAAGTACAGGGCTGTTACCCGCCCCTGCGTTGCTATCACGTTAATGAAATAATATCTAAACAGGTCCTTAAAATAGACCAAGCCTAGATAGAAGTCAGGCTTCTGTATGGTAGCAAGTGTATCACTAATATCAGCCTGGCTAAAGAGTACTTCTAGGAGTGGGATTAGCAGACTGAAGTTGACTAGCCCAAAAGCAATGGCTAGTACCGTAGCTAAGAAGTAGAACGGCAGCAGCCTATGTACAGGCTTGGCATAAGTCAATATCCTGAAGTAGGTCTTCATCTCACCAGCATGGGGTCATTACTAGCATATACGTTATCTCAGTGTGAGAAGGTGCTAAGTTACGAATAAATCTAGTGCAATTTTGTCGCCTAGGAGCATTCCTTTTATCGTGAGGAGTAGCCTATTGTCTCGGACCAGAGCTAGTTGGCAACGGACGAGCTGGTCTAGGTAGGCAGCTTGTTCCTGTTGTAGATCATAGTGATAGTGTGCTTTTAGCCAAGCCATATCACAGCCCCATTTTGTACGTAGGCGCGTCATGATATACTCATTGATGTGGTCTTTACGCTGTAGTACCTCTGTAGTACTAGGCACTATACCTTGCTGGATGCTTTGGATATAGCGTTGATTATGTGCTACGTTATACTGCCTAGTTGCTCCATTATATGAGTGAGCGCCAGGCCCCACACCCAAGTAGCTACCCTGCTTCCAGTAGTTCGTATTATGCCAGGCGTAGCGCTGAGGCAAGCTAAAGTTGGAGATTTCATAGTGCTCATAGTGGCTAGCCACTAGCACATCCATGAGTAGCGCAAATTGTCTAGCAGCTACCTCCTCCGATACAGCCTGTAGCTTACCCTGCTGAAGCCAGCGACCGAGAACTGTATTTTGCTCTACAGTAAGGCAATAGGCAGCTATATGTGCTGGCTGTAGCCTAATAGCTATAGCTAGGTCTTGCTGCCACATCGCATCAGTCTGCCCTGGGATGGCATATATCAAATCTATGCTGATGTTGTCAAACCCAGCCTGGCTAGCCAGCTCTATGCTAGCTACCGCTTTGGAGCTATCGTGTGCTCTATTGAGATAGCGTAGTAGCCTATTCTGAAAAGATTGCACCCCTATACTCAGCCGATTGATACCTATTGCCCGTAAAGCTTGTAGCTTAGCTAGGCTTAGATCATCGGGGTTAGCCTCTAGGGTAACTTCAACCTGTTCAGCTAGCGTAAATAGCTGTCTTATACAGACCAGTAGCTCTCCTACCTCAGTGGCTTCCAGCAATGAGGGCGTACCACCCCCTAAATAAATACTTGTTACCTTAATTTTAGCCAGGTAACTCTGCTGGATATTAAGCTCCTGTCCTATGGCCTGGAGCATCTGCTCCTTAAGCTTGATATTCGTACTAAAATGAAAGTCGCAGTAGTGGCAAGCCTGTCTGCAAAAAGGAATGTGTATATAGATACTAGCCATAATAGGGATTGGGCTATAGCCCCACTTTTTTAAGCATCCATAAAGATGTAATTTGCAACTTCTGACAATTGAACGGCTAAAATGTAAATTCTTAATGAGCACAAAAGTAAATACCCAAGCTGCACTAGCTTACCATGCCCAAGCACCTGCAGGGAAATTAGCTATTTGCCCTACTAAGCCTTTGAGCACACAAGATGACCTAGCGCTAGCCTATTCGCCAGGTGTAGCACTACCTTGCCAAGCCATTGCTGGGGATAAAAAGAAGGTATATGACTACACGGCCAAAGGGAATTTGGTAGCCATCATCTCTAATGGGACAGCTGTGCTGGGGCTAGGTAATATAGGACCTGAAGCAGCTAAGCCCGTGATGGAAGGCAAAGCCATCCTCCTCAAGAAGTTTGCGGGTGTCGATGCCTTTGACATAGAGCTAGACGCTACTGACCCAGTAGAGGTAATTGATATCGTGAAAGCACTGGCTCCTACTTTTGGGGGTATCAACCTAGAAGATATCAAAGCACCAGCATGCTTCCAGATAGAAGAGGCACTAAAAGAACAGCTAGCCATTCCTGTGATGCATGACGACCAGCACGGCACAGCTATCGTAGTAGGCGCAGCTTTGCGCAATGCCTTAGCACTAGTTAATAAAGACATCCAGGCTATACAAGTAGTGGTCAATGGAGCTGGGGCTGGAGCCATTGCCTGTACTCAACTCTTGCTAGCGCTAGGCGTCCCCAAGAAACATATAATAATGTGCGACAGCCAAGGCGTTATCCGAAAGGATAGGGGAGTACTCAGCTCCATAAAAGCTCCTTTTGCTACAGACCGCCCCCTCCATACGCTCACTGAAGCAATCCAGGGTGCTGACGTATTTTTAGGACTTTCTAGAGGAAAGATACTCAAGGTTGCGCATATTCGTTCTATGGCTGAGCAGCCTATTGTCTTTGCCCTAGCCAATCCTGAGCCAGAAATTATGTACGAGGCTGCCATGGCAGCTCGTAATGATGTGATCATGGCTACAGGGAGGTCTGATCTTCCTAATCAGATCAACAATGTGCTGAGCTTTCCCTATATATTCAGGGGTGCACTTGACGTGAGAGCTACAGCTATCAATGAAGCTATGAAGCTAGCTGCTGTAGAAGCGCTAGCCACCTTAGCCCAAGAGCCTACACCAGCATCAGTCCAAGAAGTCTATGGCCAAGCAACACTTGCGTTTGGGCGAGCGTACCTGCTACCCAAGCCTCTAGATCCAAGACTCATTACAACGGTCTCTACGGCAGTAGCTCAAGCAGCTATAGCTTCAGGCGTAGCGCAAAAGCCTACCAAGAACTGGGAGGCTTACCAGGCTACCTTGCAGCAACGGGTAGGGTACTTATAAAATTCCTTGTGTAGCGGTGACCGGTATGTAAGGAAGCAGGTGCTTCAACGCAAGCTTGCGGACCGCCTGCATAACATGGCACGATCGAGGCTATCCCTCGATAACGAAACAGAAGAAGAGAGGACTAGATTTCACACCCCTGCTGTGATGAATAAGCAATAGCAGCTAGGGGTTGTGTTGTATTTACTAGAGAAGGGCTATCACTTTTGTCTTATTTTTTCTATATTGCCCCTGACAAAGAACTGTTCAAAAATAGCCACAATCCCATGAGCTCTATAGCCTATCCCATCGATGTGGGGATCCTTGTTGCTTTCCTTGCTATCAACCTGGTGGTGGGCCTGAGCTATGGCCGCCGCGTAAAAGACCTCAAAGCCTATGCTTTAGGAGGGAAAAACTTTTCTACGGGTACACTCGCTGCTACTATTGTGGCTACGGTTTCGTCAGGAAGTGGCTTATTCATTGATCTTGAGAATACCTATAGTAATGGATTGTACTACATCATTGCAATAATAGGTCTACCTATTGGTTTATGGCTTAGTGGACAGCTAGCTATACGCATGGGGGAATTTTTGAACAATGTCTCGGTAGCTGAAGCCATGGGAGATGTGTATGGCAAAACTGTGCAGATAATTACTGCTATTAGTGGAATTATAGCAAAAACAGGACTTACGGCCGTTCAGTTTAAAGCCATCGCCACGATGCTGTCCATCCTTTTTAATTTCGATAGCATTAGTACGACTCTTGCTGCTGCTAGCATAGTCATTATATACTCAACTTTAGGGGGTATTCGGTCCGTCACCTTTACGGATGTAATCCAGTTTTTCACGTTTGGTACCATCATTCCAATACTAGCGTTAGTTATTTGGAGTAGTATACAAGACCCTAACCAAGTCATAATCACACTCACAAATAATCCAAATTTCAACATCAAACAAGTGGTGCGTTGGAATCCGCAATTCAGGGCCACCCTAGGCTTATTGCTCTACTTTGTAATCCCTCACTTATACACCCCACAGATATTCCAGCGTATAGCTATGGCCCGAGGTACTAGGCAGGTCAAGGATTCTCTCACTTATGCAGCTGGAATTTTATTGCTAGTATTGCTGCTTACAGCTTGGGTAAGTATTTTATTACTGACCGACAGACCTGGTTTAGCACCTGGTCAAATAGTTCCTTATCTGATTCAGCACCATGCTTATACAGGACTGAGAGGCTTGCTAGGCGTAGGTATTATGGCACTAGCCATGTCTACGGCTGACTCTTGTCTGAATGCCTGTTCTGTACTGTTTGCCAATGATATTGTAAAACCCTTGAGTGGACATACAGCTGGCTCCATTAAAGTGGCTAAGTCATTTTCGTTTGTCATTGGTTTTGCTGCTGTGTTGCTAGCCCTATATAGCAGCGATCTCTTATCTCTTGTCTTACTCTCTGGTAGCTTTTATATGCCTATCTTTACGGTACCTATGCTATTGGCAGTATTAGGCTTTCGCAGTACCAAAAGGGCCGTGCTGGTAGGTATGGCAGCAGGGTTTATGATGGTGGTCCTATGGAGCATCTTCTTTAAAAATTCCACTAGCATCGCTCCAGGTATGCTAGCCAATCTAATTGGCTTGGTAGGTACCCACTATCTGCTAGGAGAAAAAGGCGGATGGCAGCAAACAGATCCTAATAACAGTTCAAAAACAGCTACAATTCCATGAGCTCTACAGCCTATCCCATCGATGTGGGGATCTTCGTTGGCTTCCTTGCTATCAACCTGATGGTGGGGCTGAGCTATGGCCGCCGCGTAAAAGATCTGAAGACCTATGCCTTAGGAGGGAAAAATTTCTCCACGGGTACATTGACTGCTACTATTGTGGCTACTTGGATGGGAGGTGATACGATATTTTACACTGTGACAAACGTCTATAAAGGGGGCTTGTACTTTATCATCCCAATATTGGGATGGATAGTTTGTGTCATACTAACTGGCCAGCTAGCTATACGTATGGGAGAATTTTTACAAAATGTCTCGGTAGCTGAGGTTATGAGGGATTTGTATGGAAAGAGCGTACACATCATCACAGCAACATTTGGTATACTAAGCTGCATAGGCTGCATAGCTATTCAGCTTAAGGTCACCTCGATAGTAATAACGTTAATATGGGGATTTACAGGCCACTGGGTCACCGTGATAGCAGGAATAATCGTTATCAGTTATTCAGCTCTAGGAGGTATCAAAGCTGTTACCTTTACTGATGTAGTCCAATTTCTCACCTTTGGGACCTTCATTCCGATCATAGCATTAGTGATTTGGAATAATTTAGAAGGGCACGATAAAGTCATAGATACTCTTACTCACACCCCTATTTTCGACTTTGCGGAGATAGTAAGGTGGGACTCAAAGTTTATAAGCTCTATAGCCTTATTACTTTTTTTTATGATTCCTGGCATAGATCCAGCAACGTTCCAACGTATAGCTATGGCCCATAATATTAGGCAAGTAAAGCAAGCTTTTACTTATGCAGCTGTACCGTTTCTCCTAATACTCTTATTCATGATCTGGATAAGTATCCTTCTACTATCTACTGATACTACCTTGCCGCCTGATGACTTAGTTGGCCATATCATTGACCAGTATGCTTATCCTGGTCTTAGAGGCTTATTGGGTATAGGAATCGTGGCTATGGCTATGTCTACATCAGACTCTTATATAAACTCTTCTGCTGTACTTTTTAGTAATGATATTGCGAAGCCTTTAAACATTACTATCCAAAGTCCCATCCGCACTGCTAGGTTATTTGCCTGTCTATGGGGGATATTAGCACTTATGTTAGCACTACACACCGATGATCTTTTGGAATTAGCTTTGCTACCAGGTAGCTTTTACATGCCTATTGTCACTGTCCCATTAATCATGGCCGTTTTTGGCTTTCGTAGTAGTACTAGAGCAGTCCTTATAGGGATGATCTTAGGCTTTGTCTCTGCACTGAGTTGGCGTATTTTTCTAGATCAGACAGACATTAACATCATCGCTCCTGGCATGCTAGCCAATCTAATTGGCCTGGTAGGTACCCACTACCTGCTAGGAGAAAAAGGCGGATGGCAGCAAACAGATCCTAGTAGTCCACTGGGCCTAGCACGAGTGGCACGCAAAAAAGCCTGGATCAGACGCATTGAAGCAGTCAAAAACTTTAGGCTCTACCCTTACCTACAACAGAATCTACCCAAACAAGAGTACTTCTATTTTCTATTTGGTCTCTACACAATCGCTGCTACTTATGCTGCTTTCTACACCGTTGGAGAAAATGCTACAGCTACCTATGAGCCTATCTATAAAGGCATCTACCACACTGTACTTGTAGCTACTACGGTCTTTCTGACCTTTCCTGTTTGGCCCCCTGTGGTCAAAAGCGAACGTTTCATTACTTTTTTCTGGCCATTCGGGATCTGTGCTATCCTGTTCTTTGCAGGCACACTGCTGGTCATCATGAGCCACTTTCACATCATGCAGGTCATGGTCCTGATGAGTAATCTGCTGGTGGCTGTATTGTTGCTTCGCTGGCCACTTGCGCTAATGCTAGCTGCGAGTGGTGTGGTGCTTGCCACGCTCTTTTTCAAACAGTACACAGGCTTAGTAACCCTGCCTGGTGACTTGGGTTCACTGCAGTTCAGGATTATCTATGGCCTATTACTATTCAGTAGCTTTCTCATTGCGCTCTTCAAGCACAAGCAAGCCTACAAACACTTAGAAGACAGAGCCGAGCAACTCACTTCGGAACAAGAGGCAACGAGCACAGAGCTTGTCGAAGCCTTGCATCACCGGGAGCGCTTTGCGCAGGAGATGAGTTCAGAGGGAGTAGAAGTATTCAACACTGTCCATGAGCTCAGTGAAAAACTAGCGCAAGAGGTCAGACAGGCTGAAGCTAGTCAACCATTAACTGCTGCCAGTGAAACTTTAAAAGTTGCAAGCCAAAAGCTCAAGTCAGCAGCCACCTACTTAGACCAAGTCACCTCCCAAGTCAAAAGCTATATGCATTTGGAAGTAAGTACAGTATGTCTAGAGGAAGAGCTATATAATCTTTTTGAGACCCTCGATAGGCACGATTTGGAACTTAGGGATCAAGTAATTATCAAGAAGTATACCCGGCACAAAGAACTGCAGTGTGACGTAGCAAAGGTCAGGCAGCTTCTGGTAAAGAGCATTTGTTACACCCAAGGGTACAACAAGGACGACAAACCTATCCTACTAGGTATAGAAGATGCCATAC
>JBCCHM010000009.1:0-12036 GCA_039028755.1 Bacteroidota bacterium
GTTCTATATACGGTTCCTTATTTTTTGTACTAGACTTAGATTTAACTTTATAAGTTATTAAATGAAGATTATTTATAAACTCACATCAAAAAATATTACCAAATTCAAAGTAGCTCTATTTAGAATTAGCTAGGTAGTGTAGATGTTCTTAAAAAGAAGAGTTTTTTGTCATAAAAGATCAATTATAACAGTAAATACCCATTAAATCAAAAGCAATATTAGCGTATAAAAAACTTACTTCCTGAAAAAGACGATGAACTCAGGACTTAGTGCGTTAGACGACGGGCTCTTTATTGATGCCATTATTCCTAAATAAATCTATGAAACATTTTAGAAGGATGCTACCCGCTATGTTAAAGCTCTCTGAGCGTTTTTTTGCGGGGGTTAGTATTGTAGGGATATTTAGTATGGCTAAATTTAATGTCCACACTATCGGGCGTTTCTGCGGGATACACCCAACGCCCTGACCTACCGACTAGTTTCCCTTGCTAGCCTATAAATTTTACGTTAAACTATAACATTAGCCTCCTCAAATTTCTTGTAAACCAGTACGAGTAAAGAACAGTCACTCTAGGTCAAGTATAGGATTTCGGATAATTTTTTTAGCTTTAAATTCTGGCGTCCCTAACAAGACTCTTGTAACATGAAAGAATAAGTGCTGCTTTCTATTTAGAATTAATAGTCAATGCCTAATAAGCAGCACTTTATATCAAATGCTGTTGCAGCAACTTAGAAAATATCCGCTCTAAAGTTCACTAGGCCCATTAATATCAAGGAATGCAGTTTGCGTTACAACAGGTAGATTCTGGTTCTAAGGCTAGGGCAGGTATCATCACGACAAGTAGAGGTAGCATTCATACCCCTATCTTCATGCCTGTAGGTACAGCTGGTACGGTCAAGGCAGTAGATCAAAGAGTCTTACACAGCGATATCCGAGCAGAGATTATACTAGGCAATACTTACCATCTCTATCTTAGGCCAGGGATCGAAGTGCTAGAAGCAGCTGGTGGGCTCCATCAATTTATAGGTTGGGATAAGCCTACTCTAACGGATAGTGGTGGCTATCAGGTGTACTCTTTAGCACAGCGACGAAAGATCACTGAGCAGGGGGTTACCTTCAGGTCGCACATAGATGGCTCTAGGCATACTTTTACGCCAGAACGAGCTGTTGATATACAAAGAAGCATAGGGGCAGATATCATCATGGTACTAGATGAGTGCACACCCTACCCTTGCCCCTACTCCTATGCCAAGCAGTCAATGGAGCTAACACATAGGTGGCTACGAAGAGGTATTAGCCACTTTGAATCGACTACTGAGTTACACAATAGCTACCAGGCCTTATTTCCTATTGTACAAGGGAGCATTTACAAAGACCTCAGGAGGCAGTCAGCCGAAACTATTGCAATAACTAACCAACCAGGTAATGCCATTGGTGGGGTTTGCCATCCTACAGGCCAGTTATACGAGCTTACGTCATTGGTTTGTGATATTTTGCCTCCTGATAAGCCACGTTATTTGATGGGTGTAGGATCGCCTCGTGATTTGCTAGAATGCATTGGCTTAGGCGTGGATATGTTTGACTGTGTAATGCCTACCCGCAACGGACGAAAAGGTATGTTATTTACAACCCAGGGTATCATCAATATTAAAAACAGACAATGGAAGCAAGATTTTAGTACGATTGATACGCAACTAGGTGGCTATGTAAGTACACACTATACCAAGGCTTATCTACACCATCTATTCCGTGCTCAGGAAGTACTCGGGATGCAGATTGCTAGTATACATAACCTCACTTTTTATTTGTGGCTTGTCAGAAAGGCTCGAGACCGTATCTTAGCAGGTAGCTTCGTGTCTTGGAAAGACCAAATCCTCAAGACCATCATGAATAGGCTATAAGCAATGAAGGTATTAGATCGATACATCCTGAAGAAGTTCTTATTCACCTTCCTCTTTGTTCTACTCTTGATTGTCTTCATCATTACACTGATCGACGTTACTGAGAAGAATGAGTACTTTATAAAACATAAGCTGAGCTATAAGGAGATCCTGGACTACTATTATGCTTTTCTTCCTTTTATGACCAATATGGTAATGCCTATCACGGTATTCATCACGACGGTGTTTGTTACATCTAGGCTAGCTCAACGCACAGAGATCATTGCTATCCTGAGTGGCGGGATCAGCTTCATCCGTTTTCTAGTTCCCTATTTGCTAGGAGCTATGCTTATTACGCTATTCAGCTTTGTCTTGACAGGCTGGATTTTGGCTGATGCTAATAAGAAGAGGGTAGCTTTTGAGACGGAGTATATTGATAGCCCTTTGCGTAGCAGCTCTCAGCGCCTACATATAAAGCTAGCTCCAGATAGTTACCTCTATGTAGGGCGCTATCGGAGTTATAATGGTGTAGGCACAGATGTAACGCTGGAAACTATCAGCAATAACCAACTCCTAGAAAAGCTATCAGCTAAAAGTATGAAGTGGATAGAGGAGGAGGGGAAGTGGCGCCTTAAAGATTGGATGAACAGAAGAATTGATGGGCTAGAAGAACATATTACGCAAGGGAGTAGTTTAGATACAACTTTGAGTCTGCATCCAAATGATTTTAGCATTAACCCTAAACTGCATGAGACGCTTACTTTGTCTGAGCTGAATGTGCATATACAAAAGCTGAAGGATAAGGGCGCAAGTAATGTGCATGTTTTTATGACTGAGAAGTATGTACGCTATATGTCGCCTTTTGCTGCCATTATCTTAACTTTTATGGGGGTAGTTGTATCAGCGCGTAAAGCACGCGGGGGGATAGGCTTGCAGATTGCCTTGGGATTTATCCTAGCATTCGTATACATAGCTTTCTTCTTGTTTGCACGAGGGGCTGCAGAAGTCAAGGGTACTAACCTACTCTTAACTATATGGATGCCTAACATTGTCTTTTCTCTATTAAGCGGCCTACTGTATAGGCTAACTCCTAAATAAAAGGCTCGGCTTGCTTCAACAATTTAGTCCATGAAAAGAACAGCTATCATGCAAATTATCTGTACTAGCTTGGCATTAGCTATTGCAACCAACCTGTGGGCAGCGCCTACTCCCGATAGGCAGTGGTATCGCATGTGTACTCCACACTTTGATATTCTTTTTCCAGCTGACTTTAGTCGCGAAGCTAAACGGGTGGCTAATACCTTGGAGCATCTATACGAGCCAGTAGCCCAGTCGTTGTGTGTACAGCCTCGTAAAATTTCGGTCATCCTCAGAACTCATAAAGCTGAGGCTAATGGATTCGTTACTTTAGCGCCACGTAGAGTAGAGCTTTTCACTTTCCCTACCCAAGATTACAACTTTCTCCATACTAATGACTGGCTGTCGCTACTTGCAATCCATGAGCTCAGACATGTAGCCCAATATGAACAATCCACGCAGTGCTTTAATAAGATTTTATATAGGCTTGGTGGAGAGTCGCTTTTAGCAATGGGATGTTTTTTCGAAAATATTCCTCTATGGTGTGCTGAAGGTGATGCAGTAGGTATAGAAACAGCACTGACAAAAGGCGGCAGAGGCCGTATTCCACGATTTGGGCTACTTTATAAAGCTAATCTATTGGAACGAGGCTCCTTCAGCTATCAGAAGCAAATCTTTGGTTCTTACAAACACTTAGTCCCTGACCACTACAAAGTGGGCTACTACGTAACAACGCATCTGAGAAGAAAATATGGCGCTGATGTATTGGCTAAGATATTACGACAAACTACGCGGCCTATGTTATTCCCACTAGCTGTAAAAAAAGTCACAGGCAGGAGCCTACGCAAAGTTTACCAAGATACTAACCAAGAGCTATGGGACCATTGGCATGGGCAGCTCAAGGATCTGAAGGCTACCCCCGTACAGAGGTTAAACGCAAGAAGCGACAGTGCTGTTTACACAGATTACTCCTATCCTCAGGTATGCGAAGAAGGTATTATTGCACTGAAGTCAGGCATTGCAACACCAGCACAGTTCATATTACTAGATACCCAGCAAAAAGAGCGCTCGATTTTTACACCAGGTAATATCGATCAGGAGGTAGGCTTTTCAGTAGCGCAAGGTAAGTTAGTATGGGTTGAGCGTATTCCCGATCTACGCTGGGAAGATCGCTCCTATTCAGTTATTCAACTTTATGATAACAAAACTAAGCAGCTCAAGACACTTACACCCAAGGGTAGGTATGGGGCAGCTTCCCTATCGCCTGATGCTACTAAAATTGTTGCTTTGGCAAGTGACGAGTGCTATAACCACCAGCTCGTCATGCTCGATGCTAAGCAGGGGAAGATACTGCGCTGCTTTCCTAATCCAGATAATCACTATTACCTCACCCCAAGATGGTCAGCAGATGGCCAACACATCGTAGCTGTAAAGCATGCCAATCAGCAGGCTACCATCACGCTCATCAACGCATCAACAGGTAATTCACAAGATATCCTGCCCTATTTAGCAGAAAACATAGGTTGTCCAGTTATGGCTGGACAGTATATATTCTATAACAGTGCTTACAACGGCATCGATAATATCTATGCAATCGACTTACAGACAAAAAAGCGATACCAAGTAACCTCGAGGAGGTATGGGGCTTACAACCCTACTATGGCTACAGATGGCCATTGGCTGATCTTGAATGACTTTACTAAAGATGGTATGGATGTAGTGAAAATGCCTTTTGATCCGCAGCAATGGATACCCCTGGAAGAGGTTAAGGATAGGGCTATTCGATACTATGAGCCGCTGGTAGCACAGGAGGACAACTGTGACTTACTAAAGCATATGCCTAACCGTACTTATCCCATTGAGTCCTATCAGCCTTGGAGGCACCTTATGAATATACACAGCTGGGGGCTTGATTTTAGTTCCAATGAAAAAGAGCTTATGAGTAGCCAGAGCCACGTCATGCTTGCCATTGCTTCCCAAGACCTATTAAGCACAGCATCATTGAAGGCGGGCTATGCACACGACTTTACTGGCAAAGCGGGTAAATTTTTGACTAAGTTCACTTATAAAGGTTGGTACCCCATCATAGATATTGAAGGAAGTTTTACGAAAAATTACGACCATCATTATATTAGGAATAAAGAAGCACTAAACTTAGAAGCAAGTCTACCATTGACATGGATGCACGGACAGTATACCCATAAGCTGTCTTTAGGCTGCTTAGCCAATATTATTAGTTTAAATCAGCGAGTCAGGTTAAATCAGCAAGTCAGGAGTAATGCTTATATCCAAATTTATGGCACTAACCTTTCTAGAACCTCTAAAAAGAGTCTGAGAGATATACACAGTCCATGGGCACAAATGCTTAAGCTACGTTATGGACACATTCCCTATAAAGCAGCGCGCCAGTTTTGGGCTGCAAAAGTAAGGCTCTGCTTCCCTAGCTTGCTGCAGCACCATTCTCTACAAGTAAGTATGGGCTACCAGTACAGCAAATTATTTCCCTACCATTCATCAGATATATCGCCAAGAGGATATCAATACAAAGATGCTGAGGACTTATACACTACCAGCCTAGACTACATTTTCCCTATTTGGTATCCTGACTGGAGTAAGGGCTTATTACTCTATATAAAACGCTTAAAGGCACATGCATTTTATGATATGGCCTATGAGCAGCCTTATCTGCATAGTGAAAGCAATAAATTCTTCTATTCCCTAGGACTAGCGTTATCCCTAGACATGCATTTTTTATCATGGCCTATACCGCTAGAGATAGGGATAAGCTATATGTATTTACCAGGCAGCAGGAATTACTCATTTACCCCTGTATTGAGATACAGCTAGGTACCCTAGCCCCACGTGAAGCGGTTAGGAATTGGTACTAAACCTATCGGAATCTTTTCTCCACCGAAAAGCAGCGTAGCTAAATTAGAGGAGAGCCCCAAAGGTATCGTTGGTTTTGCACAACCAGATAATCTGTTCAAGTATATACCTTTGTCAAAACCAAGCAGCACAGTAGAGTAATGGCACAGTATGCACATAGAGGCACAAGCAAGCTAGGTAGCTTCCCTATCACTAACGTAGTCTTTAGCATTATGATGGCTCTGTTTGTGGTAGGCTTGTTTGGCTTACTGCTGCTGCATGCAGCTAGGCTGACTAGTATCATCCAAGAAAACGTAACTGTCCAGGTTTACCTGAATAAGAACATTTCAGAAAATGAAAGTATACGAGTCAGCCAATTACTAAGCAAAAAAGACTTTGTACTTAAGAAAGAGGGGAAAGCACAGCTAGTTTTTCTGCCTAAGGAAGAAGCTGCCCAAGCGTTTACGAAAGAAACCGGAGAAAGCTTTCTGCAGGTATTAAGTGAAAACCCTTTGCGAGACTCCTATATCGTAAATATTGATTCAAGGTATCAAGATAGTGCACAGCTCCAAGCTATTAAACGCGACATAGAGGCAATAAATAGTGTTTTTGAGGTAGAGTATATGGAAAACTTGGTGGCTTCTATTAATAAAAACATAGTCCGCATTGGACTATTATTAGGTATTTTTGCCATTATATTGTTGCTAGTAGCTATTGTGCTGATCAACAATACCATCAAGCTAGCTACCTATTCACAGCGTTTCCTGATCAGAAGTATGAATCTAGTAGGTGCTACAGCTGCTTTTATCAGAAGACCGTTTTTGGCTAGGGCTATACTCATTGGCTTACTAGCTGGTACCATAGCTAATATCCTCCTACTATCCCTTTTACACTATGCCAACTTGCAAATCGAGCCACTCTCCAAGCTACAAGAGCCCACCAGAATTTTTACGCTGCTAGGGTTTATACCTGTGCTAGGTGTCTTTATTAGCTTTATGAGTACTTACCAGGCTATTAATAAATATTTGCGCACATCTTTAGATGACTTGTACTAAAGTGAAGAATAAGCCTAATAATCTACCTTTTAGTAAAGGTAATTACTTGCTTCTGACCCTAGGAGCCTTAGTAATAGCCCTAGGCTTTATACTCATGGCCCTAGATAAGGAACCCTACGGATTCGGTGTACTAGGTACTACTGTTGGTCCTATTACAGTGCTGTTAGGCTTTTTTATTGAATTTATAGCCATTATGTATCACAAGAAGCAGGCTAACTAAAGCTAGCGTACAACTACCTTGTCTAAGTTACTAGATTTCATCCCCATGTCGCTTAACCAGCTTTCTTATTCAGTAGACATTACTCAATGCTTAGAACCTATTGATGCTTGAAATGCGCTGCAATGTGTAATGGTCAGAAAGAGTTTGAACAATTTGACCAGTCCATTTAACCACTCATACGAGGGCAAGAATCAGCATTGTACCAGAGTAGATTCCGGCCTTTGCAGGAGTGACTCCATAGTTCAGCTTTTCATGTTCAACCTCTTTCTGACCATTACAGATTCGCAGCAAAATCTTCGGTCGCAGAGATCACAGAGTAGACACGCAGACCAATTTCCTCCATATCTGCTCCTGTCATCAGTACATCGCCATGATCCTTCATACGGCGTAAGACACCGCCCCATCCGCAAGCCATCACAACATCACTACGTGAAATCGCCGCCGCCGCCCATCTTCTGGGGAGAGGTCTACGATTTCGAGCTGCTCAACATCGACATCAAGATGCGCCATCTGGCACAACATTTTGTAGTGTGAGACTGTGTCCACAGGAATGGATACCGTCTGACCATGCAAGTCGGTGACATTATCCACAGTGCATACCAGATGCTGTCGAAACCACACAATTGTCATTGTCTGAATAAGAGACAGCCAACGCTGTGTCAGCGGGTCTTCTGCTGACACAGCGTTGGCAAATGGAACCCAAGCCCTGCGAGTAGGCAAGGTCTACGTCACTCGAGGCCATAGCCGCAGAGATGGCGACACCTGACTCGAACGGATAGAAATGGTAGAAAAATTACTGGATTGATTTGATATGATAGCCTATCATATCAAATCATGTCAGATAAGAATAATACAACCAAAACAATTATTTTGGATGCGGCCCAGTCGCTTTTGGCGGATGTGGGCGAGACCTTCACGATGGAGCAACTTGAAGCCAAATCCGGCATTTCCCGCGCCACAATCTATCGGCGGGTTGGCAGTAAGCAAACCTTGCTTCAGCGGCTGGCCGAAGAACGCGGCCAAACCATCGACTTACCGAATACGAAGCAGCACATTTTAAAATCAGCACAAACAGTCGTCCGACGGCAAGGGCTGGTTGGGGCAACAATGGAGGCGATTGCCAATGAAGCAGGAGTCGGGGTGGCAACGGTCTATCGGCACTTTGGGGATAAAGATCGTTTATTACAGGCGTTTATTGAGGAGATGACGCCAAGAAATACAGTTCGGTCGATTATGATGGAGCCGACGGGGGAAGTTGCTGCTGACCTTGAAAAAATTATCTATGCCATGCTCATCTTTTTCTATGAAAATCGCGACCTTGTACGGCTGATGCTCACAGAAGGAGAAGCAGAAAGACGTTATCTGGATAAACTGCGCACACGTTCGAGTTCGACACTGAACAGCCTGACGGATTATTTCCAGCATCAGCTAGATGCTGGGCGTATACAATCAGTCGGTCCAGCTAGTGACATCGCTCTGGCACTGATGGGGATGATGATGGCCTTTGCGGTCGTCAATCCTGTTTACAATTACAAAGAGCTTGAAAACCCCGAGCAGTGTAGCAAGCTGATTGTCCGCTTATTTTTGAATGATTTACGGCGAGGTAATTCATCATGACAACTTATGTAACAACGTCTGTAGAAAAAGTCGATGATAGACTCATTCTACCCTTTGACACAATTAACCACGCCGACCTTGCACATGTTGGCGGCAAAGGCGCCAATTTGGGCGAACTGACCCAAGCAGGCTTTAATGTGCCCACTGGTTTCTGTGTCAGTACCCACGCCTTTGCTCGTTTTATGGCTGGTGTTGCCGAGGACATCTATGCCGATTTGAACGACATCGCCTCGGATAATCTGGCGCAGCTACGAACAGTGGGGAATCATGTACGTTCGGCACTGGCTGAGTATCCATTGCCGGATGATGTTGAGGAAGCAGTCAGGCAAGCATGGACAATATCAGGCAAAGAACATGCCTACGCTGTGCGATCATCGGCGACGGCAGAGGATTTACCAGGGGCTTCCTTTGCCGGACAACAGGATACCTATTTGAATATTCGTGGCATTGATGCACTCTTATCCAGTGTGAAAAATTGCTTTATCTCGCTTTTCACAGACCGTGCCATCCTCTACCGCATCCAAAATGGGTTTGACCATCAGGCGGTCGCCTTATCGGTGGTCGTGCAACGCATGGTCCAGCCCGATGTTTCTGGCATCCTCTTTACCGCCGATCCTGTGACAGGCAACCGTCATATCATCTCCATCGACGCCAGCTTTGGTCTTGGCGAGGCGTTGGTATCGGGCATTGTCTCCGCTGATCTCTATCAGGTGGACAAACGCACAGACGAAATTGTCAAGAGACAGATTGCCAGTAAAGAAATTGCCATCCGTTCCCTGGCCGAAGGCGGTGTTGAACAGGTTGATCTATCCATAGAGGAACAGACACAGGCAGCGTTGACCGATGCACAGGTGCGTGCGCTTGCCAAGCTTGGTACACAAATCGAGGCGCATTATGGCACACCGCAGGATATTGAATGGGCACTGGTAAATGATGTGTTGTACATCACCCAATCACGCCCGATTACATCGCTCTACCCACTGCCATCGCCCACACCGGAGGATGATGCCTTGCATGTGTATGTCAGCCTTTCCCATGCGCAGGTGATGACCGATATCATGTCGCCACTATCCATCTCATTATTGCGCACAGTGCTGCCCGTTGGACATGCAGGTGGGCAACTAGAAAGTGCCTATATCCATAGTGCTGGTGGACGGTTTTATGGCGACTTGTCTCTCGTACTACGTCACCCCATCACGCGGCGTATCTTGCCAAGGGCGATGGAGAATATGGATACTGTGATGGCGTCTATCTTGCAAGAATTTGTCAAGCGACCGGATTTTCAATCTCGTGGTGAGCGACTGCAGCTATCAGGTGTCCTTCCGCACATATTGCCAACCATGCGCAAAGTATGGGTGTTCTGTTGTTTGCCAAGCCTGAGGGGATTCCAGACGACAAACGTCAGGTGATGGATGATTACATTGCCCAGGTCAAAGCAACGCTTAACTCAGCAGAAGATATACAAACTCGCTTCAAGCTCGCTGTCGATGAAATGCAGCGAGTTTTTCAGCCGATTTCGACATGGGTTCCGCACATGATGGGTGGGATGTTGTCGATGGCATTGCTCAACAAAGTGATGTCAAATCATGTTGATGATGACACATTGGCTGCACTAGGGCAAGGGTTGGCTGGCAATGTGACAACGGAGATGGGGTTGGCGGTGGGGGATATCACCGATGCCGCTCGTGCGTCTCGAGAATTGATGAACCACTTAAACCAAACAGAGCTTGATGCCAAGACACGATTAGCAGAGGCGTCTGCCTTGGCTGGTGGTCCAGAATTCTTGCAGATGTGGGGTGATTTTCTCGAAACCTATGGGGTGCGTGGTCCATCCGAGATCGATCTCAGCCGACAGCGTTGGTATGAGGACCCATCGTCACTGTTGCAAATGATTGTCGGTGGATTGACCCATAGCACACAGGGCAAACATCGTGAAGAATATGAGCGACTTGCGGTTGAGAATGAAAAAGCGGCGCATAAAATTGTTGATGCGGCCTATCAAGGGGGATTGGGGTTTATACGTGGCCCACTCGTCCGTCGGCTGACGCGTGTCAGCAGCAATCTGATGCCATTGCGTGAGCATCACAAGTTTCTCATGATTCGTTTTTTGGGGCTTGTCAAACCGATAATTTTAGATGTTGGGCAATTGTTGCATGAAGAAGGTCGGTTAGCCTTACCAGACGATATTTGGTTTCTCACTATCCCCGAAATTCTGAACGCCTTTGAGTCGCCTACTGAATTATCTACCAGCCTTCTGCAAACCTTGGTGAATGAACGGCGGGCTGACCATGAACGCTATCGAGAGATGACCCCGCCTCGTGTCGTCACCAGTGAAGGGGAGATACCAATCCCTAAGCTGGATGGTGGAGATGCACACGCCGGCGCATTAGTAGGCACACCTGTCTCTGCGGGCATTGTTGAAGGCATTGCCAAAGTTGTGCTGAATCCTAGCCAAGAAGCGTTAAACCCTGGCGAAATTCTTGTCGCCCCCTTTACAGACCCCGGCTGGACACCGCTTTTTGTCAACGCGGCGGGGTTGATCACCGAAGTGGGTGGACTAATGACACATGGGTCAGTGGTGGCGCGTGAATATGGCATTCCTGCGGTTGTCGGTGTGATGGACGCGACCAAACAGATTCAAACGGGTGACAGGGTGCGGGTGCATGGCGATGCGGGCTATGTTGAATTTTTAGATGTAGATGTAAATACTGATGCGGAGGCAGAAACCTCATGAGAGTGACCGCAATTTTTCTGATCATGACGTTGGCGTTGTTGATGAGCTTGGCAATTTGGCAAGGAACAGAGACGTTTATGGCAGGGCTACGCACATCCATCACCCAGCTACTGCGCTTTCTGCCCGTATTGGTCGTCGCTATGCTGGTGGCAGGGTTTGCCGAGACGCTCATGCCACAGGACTTTATCGAGCGATGGCTGTCCGATTCATCTGGATGGCGCGGTTTGGGTATCGCATGGCTGGCGGGCATCTTAACCCCTGGTGGCAGCATCATTGGAATGCCGTTGATCGCCGTTCTCTACAAAGCGGGTGTTGGGGTCAGCGTCCTCATGACCTATGCAACGTCGATGGTGCTGTTATCTGTCATGCGCATCCCCATTGAAGTGGGGTTTTATGGCTGGCGGCTGACAGGGCTGCGTGTGGCTGTGTCATTAATTTTGCCCATTATCGCGGGGTTGTTGACACAATTTATATTATCGATAGTTGATTCATAGTACCAAGGAGGTAAGTAGATCTTTATGGTGCTAAGTAAGTGGTTTTCCGCTGTAAAAGGCTATTAATTATAGTCGAGAATTGATAGCCTTCTA
>JBCCHM010000010.1:0-11559 GCA_039028755.1 Bacteroidota bacterium
CACTTTTTTCCTTCAAATGAAGGAATCGGAGTTTAGGTTTAACAACAGGGAATAGGATTTGTATCAATGCTTGATAAGAAAACTCAGAGAAAAAACTCTCTAATGTTTAACAGAACCTTGATTAACTTGCATCAACTAATAATCTCTTATCATATTTGGCTCTATTACCATAGTTACCGTATGAAAAATAACTTGAAATAATAGACCATTGTTTATCTGTTAAACTGCTTGGATACAAAGTTTTACCTTCCTTTTTTGCAAGAGATGATATATTCTAAACTTCATGAAAACAACTTCTTAGTACTTTGAGTAGTCGACCACAGCTGTCAGGCAATATATCCTTACCTTTCCCTTAACTTATAAATTCTTACTCATGCTGGTGATTAGCTTAGCTAAGGGTTCCACTTAGCTACTGTTTTCCGATTGATCTCATACTTTACTGTTTTAGGCTTTGCTAATCGAAAAGCAAGCTAGAAATCTTTCGCTAGCACTCAGCATGAGCGTTAGCAGCGGTGAGGGAGGCTTCACTAGTTCTTCCTAAGGGATGGTGACACCGATACCAATGGTTCTTGTCCATTTTTGTTGGTTCTGGATATTTTTTTTTGCATATGTCAATACCTCTCCAGCACCTAGGATGGAAGTGGCAACCAGTGGGTGGAGATATAGGACTGGGGACATCGCCTTGTAAGATGATGCGGTCTTTTTGGTGGTTAGGATCTGGAATAGGAATGGCAGAGAGCAATGCCTTGGTATAGGGGTGCTGCGGGTTTTGGTAGATATCATGAGCTGGAGCCATTTCAACGATATTGCCTAAGTACATTACAGCTACTTGGTGAGAGATAAACTCTACTACCTTGAGGTCATGCGCAATGAATAGATAGGTAAGTCCGAGTTCTTGCTGTAGGTCCATTAATAAGTTAATGACTTGCGCTTGTATAGAGACATCTAGGGCTGAAACAGCTTCATCGCAAACAATAAACTGAGGTTTTACAGCCAGGGCTCTGGCAATACAGATGCGTTGGCGTTGCCCTCCAGAAAACTCATGGGGATACTTGTGCAAGGCATCTTGGGGTAGTTGTACATAGTCTAGCAGTTCATGGATTCGTTTCTTTTTCTCTGCTACCGTGTCATAAAGCTGGTGTATTTTAAGGGGTTCTGCTAGGATCGAGCTGATGGTCATTCTAGGATTGAGTGAGGCATAAGGGTCTTGAAAGATGAGCTGCATCTTTTGTCGCATAGCTCGCATAGCCTGGGCATCGAGCTGGGTGATGTCTGTGCTATCAAAAATTATTTGACCTGCACTAGGTTCAATGAGGCGCAATAAGGTTTTTCCTAAGGTTGACTTGCCACAGCCTGACTCTCCTACAAGCCCTAGCGTTGCTCCTTTGTTGACACTGAAACTTACATTATCTACAGCTCGTACTGCACTTATTTGTCTGCTGAAAAAACGACTTTTACGGGGAAAGTGTTTAGATAGGTTACGTACTTCTAGTAGCGTTTCGCTTCTTGGCGCTGTCATAGTAGCATTCGTTTATACTAGTCGTCTAAAGGATGAAAACAAGCAGCCAAATGGTCTGGTGCCTTTTTTTCTAAGGGAGGAGGTCCTTGCTCACCTCTGCAGTCTTGTTGTACCTGGTAGCATCGATCTTGAAAACTGCACCCTAGGGGTAGGTCAGTCAAAGCAGGTACAGCACCTTCAATCGTGGCTAGTCTTCTTTGGGTTTTGTTTTGAACAGCCTCTAAAGAGGGTATGGATGCTAGTAGTCCTTGGGTATAAGGATGCTTTGGATGACTAAATAGGACCTGAACAGGTGCTTGTTCTACGATCTTGCCGCCATACATGACAGCTACTTCATGGCATAGCTCTGCTACAACCCCTAGGTCATGGGTAATCAAAATCATGCCCATGCCTAGCTCTTCTTGCAGTTTGGTCATTAAGTCTAGAATTTGGGCTTGGATGGTTACATCTAGTGCTGTGGTGGGTTCGTCAGCAATCAGAACAGCTGGCTTACTGGATAAGGCCATGGCTATCATAATCCTTTGTCGCATACCTCCAGAGAGTTGGTGCGGATACTCGTGGATGCGTTTTTCAGGAGCAGGGATACCTACTAGGCTTAAAAGGGCTATGGACTGCTCTTGGGCATCCTTAGGTTTCATCTTCTGATGAAAGATCAAGACTTCGCTGATTTGGTAGCCAATGGTAAAGACTGGATTGAGGGAGGTCATAGGCTCTTGGAAGATCATGGCTATTTGATTGCCTCGTACAGCTCGCATGGCCTTATCAGATAGCTGTAGGAGGTCTTGTCCTGCTAGTAGGATCTCTCCTTGAGCAATACTACCTGTAGAGTTATCAATGAGTCGCATGATAGATAAGGCTGTTATAGACTTACCAGAGCCAGATTCGCCGACAATACCTAGGGTCTTACCTTTGTGCACATCGAAAGAAACACCGCTTACTGCTGTTACAGTTCCCTGTTCAGTCCTGAATTGAGTAATTAAATTTTTTACTGATAGCACTTTATCAGCCATGGCTTACTTTCCTTTTAGCTTGGGGTCTAGGGCGTCTCTGAGCGCATCACTAAGTATATTAAAAGCTAAAACTACCAAAAACATGGCTAGGGTAGCAAAAGTCAGTTGCCACCATACGCCACGCATTAATTCTACTTTAGCATCATTGATCATAACTCCCCAGCTAGGGCTATTCTGTACCCCTAGGCCTAGGTAAGAAAGGATTACTTCTGATTTAATAGCAACCTGAAAGATGGCCGAGAACTGAATGATCACGATATGGATGATATTGGGTAATATATGGACGAACAGCTTTCTCCAGTTGCTTGCCCCAATAGTAGTAGCAGCTTGGACATATTCTCTGCCTTTGTGTCTAATAACCTCTCCCCTGATCAAGCGGCATAGTTCTACCCAGTTGGTCATGCCGAGAGCTACGTACACGGCTAGGATGCCCTTGCCAAGGATAAAGGTAAGAGAGATGAGTAGCATGATGTTTGGGATAGCGGATAAGGTGCTATACAACCAAACAATCAGCTCGTCAATGACTCCTCTGAAGTAGCCTGCTACAGCACCAAACACCACGCCTATGGTAATGGCTATGATGCTTACCACAAACCCTACACTCATAGCTACTTCTGTACTTTTGATAATCTTAGCTCCTACACTCCTACCAAAGATATCTGTACCAAGCCAGTATTTAAAGCTTGGGGGTTCATAGCATCCACCTACTTCTACATTCCAGTTACTAGCCAAGAGGCCACAGTATGCTAGCATAGCTATTAGCGCGTATCCTAATACAATAATCTGGGCTACTAAGGTAAGCTTGCTCTTAGCCATACGCCTAAAAGCCTGTATCCAGATGGATTGCGTCAATGCTTGGATCATACTAGGAGTCGATGCGCTAAGATAGTTTGATGCGCGGATCTACTAAGGTATAGAGTATATCTGTAGCTACATTAAAGATAAGGTAGAAGACAGCTGAGAGAATAGCCATGGCCTTGATCACAGGAAAGTCTGAGTTGTTGATGGCATGGAGCGTAATACTACCTAACCCAGGAATACTAAAGAAATTCTCTACGAGTAGTGTACCCAGTAATAGCAAGGGAAGCTGCATAATGAGGTTGGTAATGATGGGTATGAGGGCGTTTTTGAGTACATGTCTGAAGAGCACGAGCCTTTCTGGTAAGCCCTTAGCCCTAGCTGTCCTCACATAATCTTGGTATAGCTCGTCTAGAATTACGGTTCTGTAAAACCGGACATCAGAGCCAATGCTGAGCACGACCAGTATGATACCGGGCAGGATGGTGTATGGGATAAAGTCAGGGAATCCATACTCATAGCCAGCTATATCAAACCAGCCTAGTTTATAAGCAAATAGCCACTGCCCAAAGAGAATATAAGCTAAGCCAGAGATACTCATCATGACTACGCTCAGTACCACTAGGCTTCGGTCTAGTATTTTACCCCTAAAAAAGGCAGCCATTAAGGCTATGGATATGGCTAAGAGGCTAGTGACGACAAATGCTGGCGTAACGAGGGTGAGGGAAACTGAGGCTCCTGACTTGATTATGGGAGTGATTTGCTGTTTAGTAGCCCATGATCTACCGAAATCAAAGGTGAAGGCAGACTTCAGGATGTCTAAGTACTGCATTAGCCAGTGTCTATCCAAGCCTAGCTCATGTCTTAGCTCGGCTATCTGCTTAGCAGTAGCATGCTTACCTAATAACATAACTGCAGGATCACCTGCTACTACATTAAACATCAGGAAGATAAGCAGGGATACTCCCATCATGATAGGGATGACGTAGAGTAGTCGCCTAATTACATAGGTATATGCATGCATGAAAGCTTTAGTTAGTGCTTTATAGTTTGGGCAGTAGTGCTTGCTTTTTTTCTAGGTCTACATCAAAATACTGCTCTGTACCATAATGAAAGTCAGACCAGCAGTAGTTTTTGATCCAGCCTTGGTAAAGCGTCAGGTGCGGTAGATGAGCTATGTAGATGAGGGGTACGCTTTCTGCTGCCCTTTGGTTGAGTCGTTCATACAGCACAGTCCTTTCTGGCGAATCTGGCATTACAGCTGCTTGCTCATATAGGGCATTAAACGCAGGGTCATTGCAGTTTACTCCAATACCACCTGGCTGGTAGGGCCCATATAGTAACTGAAGAAAGTTTGCTGCATCTGGGTAGTCTGCAGACCAAGATATGGCATGCAGCATGGTGGCTTTTGTATTAATTTTTTTCACTAATTCGGGAAAGATGTTTTCTACGACGTTTACTTTGATGCCTATTTTTTCCATACACTTCTGGAAAAACTCCCCTTGCTGCTTCTGCTTGGTGTTAGTACCAACGTCTAGGGTAATCGTAGGCAGGCCTTTGCCAGCAGGATATCCTGCCTCTGCTAGGTATTGCCTTGCTTTTTTAAGGTCATATACTCGGTAAGGATTCACATAGTCTGCTCGATAGCCTGCTAGGCCTGGTGGTATGGTTGACTGGGCTAGTGTAGCTGCTCCATTGTAGAAGAGTTCGTTATACCGCTGTCCATCAAAGGCCATGGATAGGGCTTGACGCAACTTAAGATTGCCTTTAAACAAAGGGTGTGCAGCGTTTATAACAACATAGCTGGTTCCTACTTCTGCTACTCGGAATAACTGCACTTCTTTTTCCTTGAGCGTTGGGATCAGTTCGTTATCGCGAATCACTTCTAGGGCAATATTATCCCTTGAGATATCAATTATATCCACCTGGCCTTTCTGAAGCTTAAGCCACCTGGGTTGCTCTTCAGGCAGGATATAGGTAATTACCTTATCTATAAAGGGTAACTTTTTTCCAGTGTATGCGAGCATGTGTCTGTACTTACATGTTGCTTCACTGGGGAATCGTTTATCCCTGAAGGTAGGGTTCTTATGGTAAACTATCTTGTTATCTTGGGGATTAAATGACTCTAGGGTAAAAGGACCTGTACCGACAGGATGGTTGAGAAACTCTGCACCATAATGCTGGACAGCCTCTTGAGCTACTACACAACAGTGTGCCAGGGCTAAGGTATGGAGAAACTGGGGGTAAGGCTTGGTAAGCGTAAACTGTAAGGTATAGCGGTCTATAGCTTTGAGTCCTTCTATTGCTTCTGTGTAGTCGGTAGTGGCAGCATCCGTGTATTTTTGACGCCATTCGTTGAGGCCTTTTACTTTGTCATCCATAAGCCAAAATCCCGTTGCTTGTAGCTTGGGATCTGCTAGTCTTTTAAATGAATACACAAAATCATGTGCAGTCAGCTCTCTGCCTTTCCCTTCAGGGAAGCAAGGATTATCATGAAACTTTACGCCTTTTCTAAGCTCAAAGGTATACACTAGCTGATCATCTGATACTACAGGCATGGCTGCTGCAAGGTTGGGTGCTAGTTCGTAAGGCCTTTTTAGGTAATGATACTCTAACAGTCCTTCGTATACCTTGGTTGCCTCTCGAGCAGAGTATACATCGCTACAATAAATGGGGTCTAGTCCCTTTATTTGTGCTTCGCTAGCTGTTAATAAGACTTTTTCTTGGGCTGTTTGGGATGCTTTTTTGCGCTTTTTGTAGGTCCATAGTCCTATTACGGCCAGTGTGATTATTCCAAATCTGATTATATTTTTCATACTAAATAAAAAGTTCTGCTTAGGGGGTATGTAGCAAGAATAGCTAGTTTGCTTTCCTGTTTAATGTCTATACAGGCTAGGCCTTGTAATTGGGCCCAAAGTTAGTAGTCTTTTTGCTTATCTCAACCCTTCTTTAGTCCAGGAATGAGATGGAGGTTCAGCGCTTATTGCTACCTCATATAGACATGGTTCCTAACTACGCTACCTTTTAGTAATTTTGCAATTGCTAAATTATGAAAAATTTTCACGGCATCAACATACTAGTTGGGTGGAGCTTTTTTGTGGTTGCTACTATAGTTTACACACTTACGGTAGAACCCACAGCTAGTTTTTGGGATTGTGGTGAATACATCGCTGCTGCATATAGACTACAAGTAACCCATCCCCCAGGTGCCCCTCTCTTTCTTTTGCTAGCTAGGATGTTTTCTTTCTTAGCAGGGAATGAGGTGACGAGGGTAGCTTTTTGGATCAATATGAGTTCTGTACTGGCTAGTGCTGGCTCAGTTATGGTAGTGTTCTGGATTATTTCGTTGCTAGGTCGCCAGGTATTAGGTAAGTCAGCTCAAGAACTGCAGCTCTATGAAGCAGGGGCTGTGTGGGGTTCTGGCATAGTAGGGGCACTAGCACTTACCTTTTGTAGTACTTTTTGGTCTACAGCTATAGAAACTGAGACTTATGCGTTTTCTATGCTGGTTATGTGCCTAGCTATATGGGCTATGCTCAACTGGGAGCGTACCCAAGACGCTAAGCAGGCGCATCGCTGGCTCTTATTAGTAGCCTATCTCATAGGCTTAAGCATAGGGCTACGCATTTTTAGTTTGCTGACTATACCGGCCTTTGGCCTGATCTTTTACTTCAAAAGAACCGATCGAGCTACCTTCATAGGAACTATGTTAGCGCTTCTGGTCAGTGGGCTAATCATCATGGCTATTTATACAGGCATCATGCCTGGCCTACCTACCTTGGCCATGCAATTGGAGTTGCTATGTGTTAATCGGCTGGGCTTGCCTTTCAAAAGTGGGATTGTTGTTTTTGGATTATTAGTCATGGGAGGTCTGGTATATGGGCTCATATACTCGATCAGACGGCGACGCGAGGTATTGCATGTAGGGCTGCTATGCTTGACTTTTATCCTGATAGGCTATGCCTCTTATGGTCTTGTCCTCATCCGCGCTAAGGCTAATCCTCCCATTAATGAAAATGATCCTAGTGACGTGGTTGGGTTTATCTCTTACCTAAAAAGAGAGCAATATGGTCATAGGCCGCTGCTGTATGGTCCTCACTTTGCAGCTCAGGCTATAGGGCAGCAAAAAGGTGCGCCAGTCTATAGAAAGACTCAAGCTAAATACGAGGTAGTAGGTTATAAGCCTATTACTGTTTTTGACCCCAAGTCTCATACTGTTTTACCTAGGCTGTGGAGCAAAATGGGACCGCACGTAGCAGCATATAGGGCACTACTTCGACTAAAGCCTTGGCAGCAACCCAACTTTGGTCATAACCTGAAGTTTCTTTTGAAGCACCAGCTAGGCTACTTCTATCTCCGCTACTTCTTGTGGAATTTTGCAGGCAGGGCTAGTGATAGTCAAGGTGCTTCTTGGCTTACACCCTTAGATGCCCTGAAGCAAGTACCCCAGTCTATCGCCCAGAGTCCTGGTAGGAGTAACTACCTGCTATTACCGCTTTTGTTAGGTCTTTTGGGGCTATTTTTTCAGTATAAACGTGATACTAGGTCTTTTGGGATAGTGCTCACCCTATTTTTCATGTTAGGCGCTGCCTTGGTGCTATTTTTGAATCCGCCGCCTATTGAGCCACGCGAACGGGACTATATCTATGTAGGCTCTTTTCTGGTCTTTACTATCTGGATAGGGCTAGGAACGCTTAGTATTATTGCTTATTTGCAACGCATACGCTTACGACCCAAGCGCGCTGTAGTGCTAGGTACTACTATTTGTCTGTTGGTCCCTGGGCTCATGGCTGCGCAAGGTTGGCACCACCATGACCGATCTCACCGATATTTCTCGGTAGATAGTGCTAAGAACCTCTTAGCCTCGTGTGCGCCTCATGCTATTCTATTCACAGGAGGAGACAACGATACCTTCCCGCTATGGTATGTACAAGAAGTAGAGGGATTTAGGACGGACGTACGTGTACTTGTACTTACCTATGCCAATACAGCTTGGTATCTCAAACAAATGCTGCGCCAGGTAAACCAATCAGCTCCTCTACCACTTTCTATTTCTCAGGAGCAATGCAGACAGTATGGGTTGAATGACTACTTGCCACATGTACCACAGTCAAGTATACAAAGCCCTTTGGATCTGAGGCAGTATTTACAGCTGATCCAGCAAGCTCACCCTACTTTGAAAGTGCGTACTATCACAGGCGAGTACACCAATAGCCTTCCTGACAAGCATATGTACTTGGCTGTCGACAAAGATGCGGTACTCGCTAGGGGCATTATCCCTCAGGAGTACCAGCACTTGCTTGTCGATAAGCTGGCGTGGGACTTAAAAGGTAGGGGGCTAGAGAAAAAGGATTTGATTGTGCTGGATTTGATGGCTACGAATACCTGGGAGAGGCCTATTTATTTCAACCATACTTCGCTGAACAACCTGAATATAGACCTCAAGGATCATGTAGTCACTGAAGGAACAGCACTTCGATTGCTGCCTGTTAAAAACAATACAGATGAGGAACTAGTCAATACAGCCGTAATGTATGATAACTTGATGCATCGGTTTTACTGGCGAGGGTTAGATAATCCCCAGGTATACTATGACGAGAACTACAGAGGGTTTATCACGAATCATAGGCTTACTTTTCATACTTTAGCCAAGGCGCTTTTGCAAGCAGGGAGAAAAGACCATGCTAAGGAAGTTCTATTGCATTGCCTGTCTATAATGCCTGACAGGGCTATTCCTTATGATGGGGCGAATGCATATATGGTGGAGTTACTTTTTAGGGTAGGAGAAGATGAAAAGGCGCTGAGCATAGCACGTACTATGGGCGATCGGGCTGAGGAGGTACTGGCTTATAAATCTAAAGCAAGACTGTCAATAGACCTAGATATGCAAAAGCAGGTGGCTATTCTCCATGAAATAGCTAAAAGTTTGTCCAAGGCTGGACATGAGGACTTGGCCCAGGAGTATCAGGATTTATTTTATCAGTACTACTCATGGCTTGGCATGCATCATACTAAGCCATGATGCGTATTAAAGAGATATTGATTATTCCTTGTGCATGCCCTAAATTTACACTTAGTTGCTAGCTGAAGCTTATGGCTGATCGTATACACTTACTTTCAGATGCCCTAGCTAACCAGATCGCTGCGGGTGAGGTCATTCAAAGGCCTGCCTCTGTGGTCAAGGAGTTACTAGAAAATGCCATTGATGCAGGCAGTAGTAACATCAGAGTGGTGATCAAAGATGCTGGTAAGACGCTCATCCAGGTTATTGATGATGGCATGGGTATGTCAGAGGTAGATGCTAGGATGAGTCTTGAAAAACATGCTACCTCTAAGATCAGCACGACTGATGATTTGTTCAATATCCAGACCATGGGGTTTAGAGGAGAGGCTTTGCCCTCTATGGCAGCTGTGGCTCAGCTAGAGATAGAAACTTGTACTGAAGAGGCAGAGCTAGGAACGCGCCTTGTCGTTGCAAGTTCTACGATCAAAACCCAAGAGCCTGTCTCTACTTCTAAGGGCACTAAGATCAGTGTTAAAAACCTATTCTTCAACGTACCCGCTCGGAGAAATTTTTTGAAGTCTGCGACCGTAGAAACCAAACATATCATTGATGAGTTTCAGCGTGTTGCCCTAGCTAGGCCTGACATTGCTTTTTCATTGTACCAAAATGAAAACGAAACTTATCAGCTACTTGCTACTAAGCTAAGTCATCGAATTGTGCATCTATTCGGGGAAGCCTACAAGAAGCAGCTCGTCCCTTGCCAGGAAGCCACAGATCTGATCAAGTTTCAGGGCTATATAGGCAAGCCAACTTATGCCAAGAAAACTCGGGGAGAGCAATTCTTTTTTGTAAACAAGCGCTTTATCAAGAGTCCTTACTTGCACCATGCTGTCAAGCGTGCTTTCGAAGGATTACTGCCTAGCGATGCTTTTCCCTTTTATGTCTTATTCATGGATATTGCTCCAGTGCGCATCGATGTCAACGTACATCCTACTAAAACAGAAATCAAGTTTGAGGATGAACGTATAGTGTACTCTATCCTAGAAGCAGCCATTAGACAAGCCTTGGCTACACATCATATTGCACCATCTCTAGATTTTGAACAGAACGTAAACTTTGATCCACTAGGCTTACAAAAATCAACTAAAGTTGATAGCCCTAGTAGAGCTACGGAAAGAAACTATGCCCAGTTTAAGAATTTGAGTACCGCTAAGATAGACCGTCAGGATTGGGAAAAGTTGCTCGAACGACTTGGCAAAGGCATACCTACACCTAAGGCTGATATGAAACAGGCTCCTATGCTCACCTTACCTAGTGCTAATTATTCAGCTACTAAGGAGGCACTGACTAAGCCTATCACTGCAAGTGAAATAAATACCTCTACCATGCAGTTACATGCCAGGTATATCTTAGCTTCCGTGAAGTCAGGGCTTTTACTCATTGACCAAAGTGCAGCTCATGAGCGTATTTTGTATGAAAAGTACTTGCAGTATTTGACAGGTAAGGCTGGGATAGCGCAACAGCTACTTTTTCCGCATCACATAACCCTCAATCCAAGTGATTTAGCTTTGATTAAAGATTGTGAAGAAGCATTACAGGCCCTAGGGTTTGTCATAGAATCCTTTGGCAAGGATAGCATCATTGTCTCTGGATGCCCTACAGAGGCAGCCAACCACGAGCCTAAACAATTGATAGAAGGCCTGATAGAGCAATATAAATGGAACAAAGCTCAGCTTACTCTTTCCACGCAGGAGAACCTAGCGCGTTCCTTGGCCAAGCGCTCTTGCATTCAGCCTGGTAAGAAACTAGGTGCCTTAGAAATTGATGCTTTGATAGGCCAGCTCTTTGCGTGCAAGCATGCAAACCACACACCAGACGGTTATAAAACCTGGGTGATAGTAACGCTCGAAGAATTAGCTGACTTGTTGAAGGCTTAGCAGGTCACTATCTAAGTAAGATGACTTGGGAGCTTCCTGAAGCTTGTCCTTTGTCGCTGCTCTATATCTATCAAGCTATCCAAAACTAAAGGGCACTTGTGGTTGTTAATAAGTTTATTGATAGGTAGCCTTATCTGTGTATTATCTTAGTGGAAAAATTAGCCCAGCGAGCTAAAAGAAAAGTCTAGTACCAAATGGGCGAGAAAGTCACAGAACTAAGCGTAATTGTTCACAGAGATATATACAAAAGGCAAATATCTAAATTATTTTCCGCTCAGAAATTTGCTATTC
>JBCCHM010000011.1:0-11516 GCA_039028755.1 Bacteroidota bacterium
GAGGAAGGTATATGAGCGTCTGCGGGTTCTCAATCTTCCTGCCAAGGATCTGGCAGCCTATCGCAAGTACAGGACTGATTCTCTGAAGGAGCGAGACCGTATTGTCTCTGCAAAAGAAGAGGGTAGAGAAGAAGGTAGGCAGGAAGGTAGAGAGGAGGGTAGAGAAGAAGAGAAGTTAGGAATAGCTAAGAATATGCTTTTCAATCTTCAGATAGACATGAACACTGTTCAAAAGGCGACGGGTCTTAGCCGAGCAGCACTAGAAGCCCTCCAAGCAAAGGAATAGGCATAGAGTACCTGAAGTTGCACTGCGTACACTTACGCCGGTCTTAGATCATGTGATCATCAAGGAGCATAGTTACTACAGTTTCCAAGCCCTCAGGGGCCTAAAAACTAAGCATAAAGCTATGAAGCTATCAGCAATCACCGCCTTGCTGCAGCAAGAGCTAGGCCAAGAGGTCATCTTAGGAGCAGATACCCAGGCTAGGCCTGAGGCCATTATCGTACCTGCTCAGCGTATTGCTGAGGTATGCCAAGTGCTCTATGAGCATAGCCAAACTTATTTTGATTATCTAGCTTGTATTACAGCCCTAGACAACGGCCTGGATACAGGTACGCTAGAAGTCATCTATAACCTCTATGCTATTCCATATAACTTGCAGCTGATGGTCAAGGTAACAGTAGCTAGGAACAAGCCAGGTGAGCCTTTGCCAACAGTGCCTACTGTCAGTCATATCTGGCAAGCGGCGCAATGGCACGAGCGGGAAGCTTATGATTTGGTGGGCATCCAGTTTATAGGTCATCCAGACCTAAGGCGTATCTTCTTGCCAGCAGACTGGGAGGGCCATCCTCTGAGGCAGGATTATGCACTGCAGGAGCGATACCACGGCATTAAGACGAATTATTGATTTGTTCATTGCTTTACTGATTGAGTAACTGATGTATATCTTCGATGCTTCATAATTACCAACACTCCGATGCTTAGCCCAGAAACCATACAAGCCGTTCAAAGTGCTGCTAGTATAGAAGAGGTAGTGGGTGATTTTATGACGCTGAAGAAGAAAGGACAAAACCTCTGGGCTTGCTGCCCTTTCCACCACGAAAAGACGCCCTCCTTCTCTGTATCTCCTGCCAAAGGTTTTTACAAGTGCTTTGGGTGTGATGCTGCGGGCGATGCTATCACCTTTATCAAAGCAATGGAGGGCATCAGCTTTGTGGAAGCCGTAAAGTACCTAGCCAAGAAATATGGCATACCCATCCAAGAATCAGCAGATAACGAAGGGCAGGTACAAGCGCAGCACGAAAAGGACAGCTTATACATCTTGCTGAAGCTAGCCAAGGAATATTATACAGACACCTTATGGCAGCACCCGGAAGGCCAACGTATAGGCCAGTGCTACTTCAAAGAAAGAGGCTTTACAGAGCCTCTTATTAAGCAATTCGAGCTAGGTTATAGCCTAGATACCTGGCAGGGCTTCTACCAGTACGCCCAGCAAAAGGGTTATAGCGATGCGTTACTAGCAAAGGCAGGACTAATACTCCAAAAAAAAGACAAAACCTATGACCGCTTTAGGGGCAGGGTGATCTTTCCTATCCATAACATAGCAGGCAAGGTCATTGCTTTTGGCGCCAGAATCCTTACCTCAGCCAAGGACCAGCCTAAGTATATCAACTCACCTGAGACAGCTGTTTATCATAAGGGTAAAGTACTATACGGCATTTACCAAGCTAAGTCTAAAATCAGGCAAGCAGACAATTGCTTCCTGGTAGAGGGGTATACAGACGTGATGGCTTTGCACATGGCTGGCATAGAAAATACTGTAGCCTCTTCTGGAACCTCCCTCACCGAGACACAGATCCAGCTAATCAGTCGGTTTACCCAAAATATCACGATGCTCTTTGATGGAGATCCAGCAGGAATTCGCGCTTCCTTGAGGGGTATTGACATAGTACTAGAAAAAGGGCTAGATGTTAAGGCCATACTACTCCCTGAAGGAGAAGATCCTGATAGCTATGCCAGACAAATTGGCAGTACTGCTTTCCAGACTTACCTCCAAACACAGGCGCAAGACTTCATCACCTTTAAAGCTAATCTGCTGATGCAAGGAGCACAAGATGATCCTCTAAAAAGAGCAGGAGCCATCAAAGAGATCGTACAAAGCATTGCTGTGATCCCAGATGCAGTTAAAAGAGCGGTATTGATCAAGCAGTGTAGTAGGCTGCTCGACATAGATGAGGCAGCGCTTATGACTGAGCAAAATAAGTTGCTCCTACAACGAGAAAAAGAACAGCAGCAGGCTGTAGCGTCACACCGACGTAGAGAAGCTACTATGACGCTAGCTGCTAAGTCTAGCTTCCCTAACCCCCATAACCTAGCAGCTAGTGTTGAGACCTGTGAGCGAGAAAGCATTCGCATGCTACTAAACTACGGAACTACCCAGCTGACTGATGGTAAGCCACTCTGTGAATACTTGCTGCGAGAACTAGCAGATGTAAACTTACAAACTCCTATATATAAGCAGATCTTGGACTTATACCAAAAGCAATTGGCACAAGGTCAGGTGGTAGATGCTTCCTATTTTATACAAAGCCAGGATGAGATGATCAAAAAAACGGCTATCGATTTGACCGCCTCGCCTTATGAGATTAGCGACCAGTGGCAAGAAAGGTATCAGCTCTACGTTACTAAAGAAGAAGATGACCTGCAGAGAACAACTTTTGAGAACATCTTACGGCTCAAGCTCAGGCTAATCCACCAGCTGATTAAAGAAAATAGTGAAGAGCTCAAGGGCAACCCCCAACCTGAGGAAGAAGATCGACTACTCCAAGTCCATACAGCCCTCAAACGGTCAGAGGCAGCTATAGCCCAGCAGCTTGGTATCGTAGTAGTCTACTGAGTTACGAAATGGTATAAGGAATAGCGTATAGCGCTCTTGGTCAGCCAAATGACCCAGTCAATCGATAAAATCATTCAATCATCAAGTAAACGAACCACTTAGCTATCTGGCCGATAGACCAACAAATAGTCTGTGAACCTGGAGGGACTCGAACCCCCAACCGCTACATCCGTAGTGTAGTGCTCTATCCAATTAAGCTACAGGTCCATAGGCAAACCTAGGTAATAAATCTTCATGAAGGAAGCTTCTTGTACTACATTGTAAAAAAACGTAACTTTGTACGGTCATAACAGTTACAAACAAAATTACCATGAAAAAACTAATTTTTGCATTGTTATTGCTTACACTGCCAAGTTACATTTGGGCGGAAGAAGTAAACAGCCAAAAAGATACTGAAACGGAGGTTAGACGTCAGTTCGCTATGCCCTCAAATTATGGGAGTCTAGTGGTTGAGTGGGGTTTTAATGCTTTGATCAATGCGCCAAAGGAAATGAAGTTGGGTCATTGGGGCTCTCGGACTATAAAGGGCTACCTTTATTATAATATTCCTATCAAAGAATCACATTTCACGTTTAGTCCTGGTATAGGCATAGAAGCTGAAAGCTATCAGTTTCGAGATAAATATACCTTAGCAAGAAGCAAAAGCCGCAAGACATTTTTAAAACCTGCTCGAGCTCTTTTTCCTAATAGCCCAGAGATCAAGCAGTCTAGCCTGGCAGTAAAGTATACAGAACTTGTAACAGAGTTGCGATTCAACGCTAATCATGGAGAGCCTCAATATGGTCTCTTCATAGCTTTAGGGGGAAAAATTGGTCTCCGCTGGGGAGCATCGACTACCATCCGGTATAGAGAAGATAGCCAAAATAAATCACGCATTACAGCAGAGTCTTTCAATCTTAGCAGACTCCGCTATGGCCTACTCGCTAGAGTAGGATGGGGTAGGTTTGGTGCTTTCTACTCACAGACATTCTCTGCCCTCTTTAGTGAGCAGGGACCTAGTGAAGCTACGATTAGGCCCTTTAGCATAGGCATTAGCATCAATCTACTCTAGTTGCTATAGTCCGCCTATACCTCCTTTCTGAGCCTAGCTACAGGTATATGTAGCTGCTCCCTATACTTAGCTACTGTTCTTCGCGCTATATGGTAGCCCTTTGCTTGAAGCATCAGGGCGATCTTATCATCTGGATAGGGTCTTCGTTTGTCTTCTCCCTGAATAAGCGCTAAGACAGCCTGCTTAACAGCCCTATTGCTCACCTCCTCCCCTGACGTGGTGCTGATAGCTTCTGTAAAGAAGAACTTGAGTGGATAGATCCCAAAGTCAGTCTGAACAGATTTATTATTAGCTATTCTAGATATTGTAGAGACATCCATGCCAATCTCTACTGCCACATCCTTCAGTATCATAGGCTTGAGCTGCTCCTCCTCTTCCTCCATAAAAAAGTCATACTGAAGCTTTACAATAGCCTCCATAGTATGCAAAAGGGTTTGCTGGCGCTGCTTGATGGCATCCATAAACCACTTAGCTGCCTCAAGCCTTTGCTTGACAAATGTAGCCGCTTCCTTCAGTTTCTTATCTTTTTTATGGGGCTTATGATAGTCCTCTAGAATAGCAGTATAGCTCTTTCTGATTCTGAGTTCAGGCGTATTATAAGAGCTCAGTGTCACTTGCAATTGGCCATTTTGCTTAGTCACGATAAAGTCAGGATACAAAGGCTGGCTCCGGGCTGAGGCTTCATCACTACCCCCTGGTTTAGGATCGAGCTTAGTGATTAGGGCTAAGGCTTCTTTAAGCAGTTGCGTATCCTCAATAGCTAGCTTCTTAGCTAGCTTGTCATAGTGTTTCTTAATAAAAGACTCGAAACCCTGCGTTATGATCTGGATAGCAAGCTGCCTAGCTGGGTTGTCTTTTTTTTTCTGAAGCTGAATTAATAAGCACTCTTGTAGGTTTCTAGCTCCAATCCCAGGAGGATCAAAACTTTGTATCCTACTCAGGACAGCCGCTACCTCCTGTATATCTGTTTCGATGTATTGGGTAAAAGCCAAGTCATTGACAATCGCTTCTAAGTCACGACGGATGTAGCCATCACTTTCAAGGCTACCAATAAGGTGTTGGCCGATCTTATACTGCCGCTCATCTAGTCTTAAGAAGTGTAGCTGCTCTAGCAGCTGTTCATTCAATGAGTATCTAGTAGGAATAGCTGCCTCCCTCCTAGCTTGCCTTTCTTGCGCTTGGCTATCACGCTGCGCATACTGTGGCTTATAAGCCTCTTCGCCAAGATACTCTGCTAGCGCTACCTCCTCCTCTTGAGTAGCTTCTTCCTTTTCTAGCTGTTCTTCGCTAGTAGCGTCTCCTTCCTCCAAGACGGGATTCTCTGTGAGCTCCTGCTCAATCCGTACTCGGATGTCTATAGAGGGAATCTGTAGGAGCTTGGCCAGCTGGATTTGCTGGGGAGTTAGCCTTTGTGTGAGGTTTTGTTTTAAACGTAGCTCTTGCATGGCATGCTGCTTGATAATGGACTAGTACACGACGTTATAGCCCTATGCCTGTGCTTTTATGTTAGGGCGCTCTGTAATAATTTAGTGATCATTTCCGAGGCATAGCTACTTTCTATTTAATAACTAGCATAGCTGCTGACTCGGGTACTAGACGACTGAACAAATTTACTAAAACATAAGATGGTGCGGAGAACTAAGATTAAAGAGCTACTAACCACTGAACAGATAGGGAAAGAAGTTTGTATCAAAGGCTGGGTAAAAACTAAGCGTGTAAGCAAGCAGGTAGTGTTCATAGCGCTGAATGATGGCTCTACCATTCATCACCTGCAAGTAGTTATAGACCCAGCAGAGCTTCCAGAGGCTACGCTACAAAGTATCACCACAGGAGCTAGCATATGGGTAGAGGGTACTATAGTACCTTCACCAGGCCAGGCGCAAAGCATGGAGCTACAGGCTGCAAAGGTAGGCGTGCTAGGAACAGCAGTGGCCTATCCCCTACAGCCTAAAAAGCACTCTTTGGAGTTCTTGCGAGAGATAGCTCACTTACGCTTCCGTACCAATACTTTTAGTGCTGTTTGCAGAGTACGGCATGCTATTAGCTATGCAGTCCATCAGTTCTTCCATGAGCGAGGCTTTGTATATCTCCATACGCCTATCATCACTGGCGTAGATGCAGAAGGAGCAGGAGCTATGTTTAATGTAACTAGTTTAGATATAGCTCATGCACCTAAGACTAAGGATGGGGGTGTTGATTTTAGTCAAGATTTTTTTGGCCAACAAGCGAGTTTGACAGTTTCTGGGCAACTTGAGGCTGAGGCTGCTGCGCTAGGCTTAGCAGCAGTGTATACCTTTGGGCCTACGTTTAGGGCTGAGCATTCTAATACCACCCGCCATTTGGCTGAGTTTTGGATGGTAGAGTCAGAGATGGCTTTCTATGACCTGGCTGATAACGTAGCGCTGGCAGAAGGTTTCTTGAAGCACTTGATTCGCTTTGTTTTGGAGTGCTGTAAGGACGATTTGGCATTTCTGCATAAAAGGGCCTTAGATGCAGGGTCTTATAAGCAGCCAGCAGGTAGCTTACTTCCACTGATCGATAGGCTAGAATTTGTGGTAGCTCATTCTTTTGAGCGTATTACCTATACAGAGGCTATTACTATCCTTAAGGAATCTAGGCCTAATAAGAAAAAGAAGTTTATTTACCCTATTCAAGACTGGGGCGTTGACCTACAGTCAGAGCACGAGCGGTATTTAGTAGAGCAGTACTTCAAAAAGCCTGTGGTTATTACAGACTATCCTAGCGCTATCAAGGCCTTCTACATGCGCCAGAATGGGGATGAACAAACGGTTGCTGCTATGGATATCTTATTTCCAGGTGTAGGTGAGATTATAGGTGGTTCGCAGCGCGAAGAGCGTTTAGACAAGCTAGAAACAGCTATGCAAAGGCTAGGCATGGACGCCAGTGCGCTGCAATGGTACTTAGATACACGCCGTTTTGGAACGGTACCGCAT
Source organism: Bacteroidota bacterium (assembly GCA_039028755.1). Taxonomy (GTDB): domain Bacteria; phylum Bacteroidota; class Bacteroidia; order Cytophagales; family Amoebophilaceae; genus JBCCHM01. Next base: position 6,903 of record JBCCHM010000011.1, read on the forward strand.
AGTGGCTTTGGGCTAGGGTTAGAGCGCTTGGTACAGTTTATTACAGGTATGGAGAATATCCGTGATGTCATCCCTTTTCCTCGCACACCGGGCAATGTTGCGTTCTAGTAGCTAGTAATGCCGCTCCGCTATAGAAAGTGGAGTCGGAGGGAATCGAACCCTCGTCCGAATAAGCCAATCACAGTGCTTTCTACATGCTTAGCAGCTGTTTATTGTCGGGAAGGCCCAGGTCAGCTACTTACCTCAGAGCTATCCTTATACGCGTTTAGTTTTCGCTACAGCATCACGTACCCACCGTAGCTAGTTCTACTAGTCGATGTCTCTAGTGCTAGTCTTGTAGAACAGAAGGCTAACGAGACACATGCTTACTAGTTCTCAACTAGGCAGCAAGAGCAACTTGTTCATTGCCATTTATACATAGCGTAAGTTTGTTGGTAGAGGTACTACTTACGACACCTCGCATGCTTACACTGGACCTGTACTTATCGTCAATTCCAGTCGACCCCAGTATTGCATAGAGCTTTGTAGAGGCAGCCCAAAGATAGTATCTAAGATTTATAGAAGCAAATGCCCTGATAGGGATGCTTTAGCGTTTGGCAACGTTGGCAGAAAGGCTATGGCTATTCGCTAGTAGCAGGCTATGACAACCGGTCTTGATGATATACTTGTTTGTACAGCTTGCCTTTTTGGTGTAGATGTGATTAGTCGTCTTTGTTCGGCTGATCTACGGCTAGGAGAGTACATAAACGATGGATGAAGTCATCATTCTCAAGAATATATGCTTCGGCTAGTTCCTTGAGTGCATCTATATCTTGGCTATCATCCATACTACTGAGGGCTGGCGGTAGGGGTACTTGTATGCGATGGGTATTGGGATAGAACATAGCTGTCATTTGCTTTGCCCATTTATTATCTGCGCTCATCATCATGTCAATAAGGTTGGGCTTAGCCCTAAGCAGCCATCCTATAATCCCTGCATGCTTTAGTTTATGTACCTCTTGAATAAGCATCTCTTGCTTGGATTTTACTCTACCAGTGCCGATTGAAACTAAGATGACATCTTTGTAATCGATGTTGATATTCAGAGCTTTCTGCTCTGCAATGGCTACAGATTCTGGGTTATTCGCCCATATTCCTCCATCTATTTCATGTAAAGTCTTGCCGTCTGTTGTTTGCAGCACTTTGGGAGGGAAATAGGTAGGTGCTGCACTAGTGGCTCCAGCAACGTCTCTGAGATAGTAGTCTTTATATACGTGCTGGTGCGCCTTACGTGTTGCCCATAGGTGGGGGCTTGCCTTGTCTAATGAGTAAGAAACTATGACCGCTGGCTTGAGTGTTTCACTAAGTCTAGCATTACCCAATACTTCTTGCAGACTCTTATCCAGATTTTTTCTGCTATACTTGGGCCCCCATAGTCCCCAGCCTACTTGGATGCTGTGCCACAGCGAGCTACTGAAAATTTGGGGTGCTTTTTTCTGATAGAAATCCACAAGGTCACTAGCGCTGTACTTGGCTCCTCCTTGTTCATCAGGGGTCAGCAGGGCTAGGGCTACCAGTCCTCCTGTAGAAGTACCGACTACAAGGTCAAATAATTCAAAGACGTGTTTTCCCGTCTTCTCTTCTATGGCTTGCAGTATTCTGGCAGGGATAACTCCCCGTACTCCACCACCATCGATAGACAGGATGCGAAATTGCTTAGCAGCAATAGGTGAAGAGCCAGGCGTAGTATCAGCCAGTGCATAACCTATATTGGCCCATAAGAGTAGGAAGAGTGCAAAGTGTTTTAGTCTACTGTAATGCATATACTAGTTTTCGGTTAGCCAATTAAGCACAGTGTTCTTTATACTCAGATTTTCAAAGAATAGTTGTAAATGTAAGCATATAGCATGATGCAGAGAAAAACAAATCTACCAATGGGCTAAGCTCGTCCACGCTGCAAACCGCATGGCCATAGGCTTTCTTTTGGGTTTTAATTCTGTGGCGCATTGCACCGCCGTCTTGCTCTATTTGATGGGTATACCGCTTCTCTCGTATTAATTAGCCCTTTATAGCGATCTGTCTCCTCTCGTTATCTCTGTAACTGACCGAACTCCTCGATGGGGCGTTGAATATCTTGCTGGATAATTTTGCGTAGCAGGCCTTTTAGGCAAGTCCATATTTTTATGGACAGGTACAGTAGTTATCCTTCCGTCCGGGTGCTTCATAAGGCAGTGAGACCCTTTAATCCGAGCTACTTCAAAGCTCTCTTTCTCTAAAATACTAACCAGCTCTTTTCCTGAAATTACCGGTAGTATGGCCATTTATGCAGTTACTTCAAGTTCACGAAATCCGATGAATCGGTTCAGGTTAGTAGGCTTTTGCTCCTCCAGGCATAGTTCTATTGCTTCTTTAATGTTTTCCATGCCTTCATCAATGGTTTTACCGTAGGAGTGGCAGCCTTGTAAGGCTGGGCAGCTGACGATATATATTCCGTCCTCGTCTGTCTCTACTATTATAGGAAGGTGAATGGTATTATGCTTTTCTAGGGCATTCATATCATCGGAGCAAAGGTATTAGTGGTGGCGCTTTAGACAAGCTATCGCCTCTGATATATCTCCTCTTTCGTAAATGATAGCTAGGAGCGCCTGTGTGAGTAGAGGTACATAAGGTAGCCAAGGCACCTGTCATCGAACTATTTAGAGTATTTGTAGCAGTAGAAGCTACACTAATTTTATACAGTACTATGACCTTCTCCTAATCTAGCTTAGCCAGTCAAATGGGTCAGGATTTTGGAAAAAGCAATAATAAGGCCAACATAAGTTGGCCTTATTATTGTGGGTTAGCTAGTTAGCTACTCTATTATTAGCTTAGCAAAGTTGTAGCCTAGAGAGAGATTTGTATACCAACTATTGGTACTTTTGTCTGCAGCAATCTCTAGCTCTTCTGTTTTAAGCTTACTATCCTTTTTAAAGACATCACTAAGTCCATAGCTGCCTCTCAATTCGAGCAATAGGCCAAAAGGGAATTCATACCCTAGACCACCAAAGAGCCCAACTCTAAAGGAGTTGAGGTGTTCTTTGATATCCTTAGAGTCTTGTTCCTTTTCTTTTGCACTCGCAGTCAATGGGAAAGTAAACTCTGGGCCTACGTGTATACTAAGGATTCCTTCATCTTCTTCACAACCCATAGGGTATACCTTTAGCACTGGTATTGTGCTTAGTTGGTGTATGTCGATGCTATAGGCAGTATTGCTATCTCCTTCCTTAGTGAGTTTGCCACCTGTACCAGCATACAGCACATCCAATCCTGCACTTACGTAATCATGGAATGCATACTCAGCGAATAGTCCTGTACCAACCCAAGGTCTAAACATGCTGTTTTTACTATCCTTAAGGGTTGCTTTCTTTACTTCACCAAGATTAGTAATTCCAGAGTTTACAAGGCCTACCTTTATTCCAAAGTTAAGCGGCATATCTTGCGCCTGTAGGCTGGTTGCCAAAATTGTCAATGCACTTACTAGTGCCAAAACTGTTTTTTTCATAATTTTTACGTTTTAATTTTTGATACGTTCAAAACTCAGCTCTCTATTTTTCACAATGTTACAAATGTAGTTAGTAAGATACAAAAAATACTCTATTGAGACTAAATATTGTAGCTGTTCAGTATCTTAATAAATCTCATACCTCTTCATAATCTGATATCTCTGCAATAATAACTCAGGCAAAGAAACGCTCCAAAGAGCTTAGTATAGCAATTTTTTCTAGGTTGTTTGGCTTTGTTGGGATCATAAGCTCAATCAAATTACGCTTTTAGGAAGTGGGCCCCTGACTTAGAACAGTAACCCAGAGTTATATTAATTCATTGAAACAAGGACTAAATACCAGGAATACTAAAAATATAACAGTGATTGAATATGAATAATTGACCGACCTAGCTAAAACTATCTACTGATCTTTATTATGTTTTCTAAGTGGAGAATATCGGATTCGAACCGATGACCCCTTGCGTGCAAAGCAAGTGCTCTGGCCAGCTGAGCTAATTCCCCAGTCTTAATAGTTGATTTACTAAATCGAGTGATTTATTAAAGGTTATGCCCTGATTACCCAACTCAGTATGGCCAAATATACAGGTCCTTTCTGTAAACCCAAGCGTGAAAGCTTCTCCAAAATATAGTCTTGCCGACCGAGCTAGCAAGTAGTGTATGTTGATACATTTTAGCCATCTAGTACTTCTGCAATAGTAGCTCAAGCAAAGGAGCTATCGAAGAGCTTAGAATATTGGATAGCAACTTTTCGAGAATGCTTAACTTTATTCGGAGAGAGGCATTAGTTAAGATGATGGACGATAAAAGGCTTTGTATACCTCTAGATTCTTGGCCTCTAAGATTTTCTCTTGCTCTTGACTCAAAAGGGAAGTGGCTTATGCTAGTACTTTTGAAGTTTCATGATAGCTTCTTCGACTAAACTCTATACACTTGAGCAATCAGCTCCTTCCATAGGGTTTAAGATAATCGAGTGAAAAATGATGTACTCATTCCTCCTAAATATTTCAATAGACTTCTTGCAAAATCCCCTACGATACGTCTGTTTTACATACAGAGAAGATTCTAGAACAACAGTTATGCAAGAAGTCTAA
>JBCCHM010000012.1:0-10665 GCA_039028755.1 Bacteroidota bacterium
AAAATATTGGCCTTACCACCAAGAGAAGAAATACCTGAAAAAATCAACGAGCAGAGCATTGTTGAGCTCTACTCTAAATAGTTGTCAAATGTTTTTTATTTTTGTCTGTAAAATTATAAATGAAACAAAATGTCAGCAACAGTCTTTCAAATTCCAGAACATATATATATAGAGCAGCAAGATGCTTTCCGTGGCATATTTACTTTTAAGCCACTCGAAAAAGGTTATGGTTTAACTATCGGTAATGCGCTAAGGAGAGTGCTATTATCTTCTTTAGAGGGATACGCTATTACATCTATTAGACTACCTGGTGTACAGCATGAGTTCTCTACTATTGAAGGCGTGATAGAAAATGTGGTAGAAATAATTCTGAATCTTAAACAGGTTAGATTCAAAAAGATCGGTGATAATACAGCAGATAAGATACTCCTATCTGTCAGTAGTAAGAAGGTTTTAAAAGCGGGTGCTATTACTAAAGCAACCTCCTCATTTGAAGTCTCTAATCCTGAGCTTGTGATCTGTAATATGGACGAATCTGCTAGGCTTGAACTAGAAATTATGGTCGAGCAAGGCAAAGGATATGTACCTGCAGAGGAAAATAAACTTGATAATCAGGTTAAAGATTTAATCCCGATTGATGCTATTTTTACTCCTATCAAAAACGTAAAATATCATGTAGAAAACACTAGAGTAGGGCAAAAGACCGACTATGATTCGCTAGTGCTTGAAATACAAACGGACGGTACTATTTATCCCCAGGATGCGCTTGCGCGTGCTGCCCTCATCATGATTAAGCATTTCAGCTTGTTTGTTGATAAAAGTAAGCTCGTAGAAGTTAGCAACCCCCAAGATGCAGCATCAGCAAATTATTCAATATATCAGATGCGCAAATTACTGAGAACTCCACTCAGCGAGATGCAGCTATCATCTCGAGCCTTAAACTGTCTCAAAGCGGCTGATATAACAACCCTAGGTCATCTCGTACAGTTAAATACTGCTGATATGACTAAGCTCAAAAACTTTGGTGAAAAATCACTCCAAGAGCTCCAAGAGCTAGTAGCTAGTAAAAATTTGACCTTTGGTATGGATGTATCTACATACAACCTATAGGCATAATAAAAAACTAGCTTGATGTATCTATATCTGATATGACTAGCTTCTAGGGTAAGATTCACTTATAAATATGAGGCACGGTAAAAAATTTAACCACCTAGGCAGACCAGCATCGCACAGAAAAGCCTTACTGGCTAACCAAGCTAAATCACTGATTATTCATAAGCGCATTATGACTACAGTGGCTAAGGCTAAGTCACTTAAAAAATTCATAGAACCGATCATTACTAAATCTAAACAAAATTCTACCCATGCTAGGAGAGTCGTCTTTTCTTATTTCCAAGAAAAAGAGCCTGTCAAAATAATATTTAATGAAATAGCTGATAAGGTTGCAAACAGGCTAGGTGGCTATACACGCATTATTAGAGTAGGGAATCGCTTAGGGGATAATGCGGAGATGTGTATGATGGAGCTAGTAGACTATAACGAGCTGCTTCAGAAAGAAGCTAAACCTAAAAAGGTTAGAACTAGAAGAAGTATGGGAAAAGCAAATTCCGACAAAAACCGAGCACTCATAGTAGCTGCACAGGAGGATGCAACACATAAAGAGCCAAAAACAATAAATAAAGCTAATCCTGTCATAGAAGGTGCCAATGAACCTAGCGAAGACTCGGATAGGGGCCAAGAGATAGGTAGTGCTACCAAAACACAAGAGCAGTAATACGTGACCCTACTTATTGCTGTTTCTGTGTAAGAATATTCGTTTATAAACTTCAAAGAGGGCTATTAGCCTAGCTGTTACAACAGCTTTGTTTTTACTGAAAGTGCTGTATTGATATTCTTGGATACGGCAAATTAACTGTGTATTTTAGACCAGTATTGAAAGGCATTTACTGTATATTGCTGCCAATTAATAGCTTCAATTTTTTTCTTTACCATATATACTATAGTCGAGTAGGCTTGGAAAATTTCACCCCAAGCCTACTCTCAGATTCATACCTGACTCTCTCGCCTCATTCGGCTCTTAGAAGCTGTCTCAGTGAGGATCATTCAACTTGCCCAAATTTTTAATTGCTCATAAGATATATTAGATTACTCTAAGGAAAATGTCATAGTAATTGTATAGATGTACATTACATACTATACGCGTATGCATATGTATCTTGACAACGAGATGTTTTACTACTATGAAAAACACACTGGGCAAGGTCAAGGTGGGAATATGATTTCAGAGAATATTTGTTTAAAAATACACAATTAATATAAAGTAAGGTGCTATGTCAACTTAAGAATACTTAAAAATGCGTCTTGGGGTACCTCAACAGACCCTACATGGCGCATTCTTTTTTTCCCTTTTTTCTGCTTTTCTAGCAATTTTCTTTTTCTAGAAATATCGCCTCCATAGCATTTTGCAATGACGTTTTTGCGCATAGCTTTGACCGTCTCCCGAGCAATCACCTTCGTACCAACAGCAGCTTGGATAGCAACCTCAAATAGCTGACGTGGTAAGAGTTCTTTTAGCTTGGCACATAGCTTCTTACCCCATTCATAAGCTTTGTCTCGGTGCACAATAGCGGATAAGGCATCTACTTTCTCATTATTGAGTAAGATATCTAGCTTCACTAGTTTAGACGCTACAAAACCAGTTAGTTCATAATCTAGCGAAGCATATCCCTTAGAAAGGCTCTTGAGCTTGTCAAAAAAATCAAACACCATTTCAGCCAGTGGCAGGCGAAAAGTAAGCTCTACGCGATCAGTAGTGAGATAAACTTGGTTTTGGAGTGTGCCCCTTTTGTCTGTACATAATTTTATGGTATTACCAATAAATTCAGGCTTAGTAATGATCTGGGCACAGATAAAAGGTTCTTGGATCTCAGCAATGGTAGTAGGATCAGGCATAGCAGAAGGGGCATTCACTTCCTGGATATTACCCTGCTTGTCAACAACATGGTACTGTACAGAAGGAGCCGTGGTAATCACAGTCATGTCAAACTCTCGCTCTAAGCGCTCTTGTACAATCTCCATGTGTAGCATACCTAAGAAGCCACACCGAAAGCCTACCCCCAAGGCAGCTGAAGTTTCAGGGCTCCATACGAGCGAGGCATCATTGAGCTGTAGCTTTTCCATAGCAGCGCGGAGCTCTTCATACTCATTCGTATCTACAGGATAGATCCCTGCAAACACCATGGGCTTCACATCTTCAAATCCCCTGATGGCCTGGCTACATGGATTGCTGACATGGGTGATGGTATCGCCTACTTTGACCTCTCGCGCATCTTTGATCCCAGAAATCAAGTAGCCTACCTGGCCAGCACTAAGCGACGGCTGGGGTGCTTGCCTTAGCTTAAGGACTCCAACCTCATCAGCTTCATACGTTTTGCCTGTGCTTACAAAGCTAACTTGATCGCCTTGCCTGATCGTGCCATTGAATATCCTGAAATAAACTTCCACGCCTCTAAAGGCATTGTATACAGAGTCAAAAATCATGGCTTGTAGTGGTGCTTCAGGTAATCCTGTAGGGGGCGGAATGCGTGCTATGATGGCTTGTAGGATAGCCTCAATGCCTATGCCTGCTTTGGCACTAGCAACAAGAATCTCTTCGCGTCCACAACCTAGCAGGTCTACGATCTGATCCTTGACCGCTTCAGGCATAGCTCCTGGCAGGTCTATCTTATTCAGTACAGGGATGATGGTCAGTTCATGGTCTAGGGCTAAATAAAGGTTAGAAATGGTCTGAGCCTCAATGCCTTGCGAAGCGTCTATCACTAATAGGGCTCCCTCACAAGCTGCAATAGAGCGTGATACTTCATAAGAAAAATCTACATGGCCGGGCGTATCAATGAGGTTGAGTATATAAGCTGTACCTTCCCAAGTATAGCGCATCTGGATGGCATGACTCTTGATAGTAATACCACGCTCCCGTTCTAAATCCATATTATCTAGCAGCTGAGCTTGTAAGTCTTTGCCTGATACAGTTTGGGTAGCCTCGAGCAGCCGATCAGCTAGTGTGCTTTTGCCATGATCTATGTGGGCAATGATGCAGAAGTTTCGAATATTTTGCATGTTATAGTAGAAAGTATAAAGATAATATATTACATTACACATGCCTATATTTGTAGCCGGGTTACCAAATAGCCAATAATCATGAGTGACTTAATAAAACTAATCGAAGCCGAATATAACGAACGCAGAAAAGCCTTTCCTCACTTTCAAGCAGGTGATACTATCAACGTTCATACCAAAGTCAAAGAGGGGAATAAGGAGCGCATTCAGCAGTTCCAGGGCACAGTTATTCAGCGTAAGAACGTCAATACTAACGGCGAGACTTTCACAGTACGCAAGGTGTCTGAAAGCATTGGGGTAGAAAGAATATTTCCCCTGCTCTCCCCTACTCTTGATAAAATAGAAATAAAACGCAGGGGCGCTGTCAGAAGGGCAAGGCTATACTACTTACGAGGAAAACAAGGCCAAGCAGCTAGGATCAAAGAAAAAATGGCTTCAAAGCCTTAAACACACCCATATCAACTCCATTTAGCTACGCCGCGCAACGCATAGCTTCAATTTATAGTAGGGCAGCTCACACAAGCTGTTCCTTATTATAGCTTATGTTCCTGAACCAGTAACGACCTACTATGACTATCCCCTTCTATAAGTATCACGGCACAGGCAATGATTTTATCATTATTGATAATAGAAAAGGAACACTAGATCAGTATCCTATTTCGCTTAATCAAAAGCTATGCAACCGTAGGTTGGGTATAGGCGCTGATGGCTTGATCTTGCTGCAAAGTCATGCTCAGTATGACTTTGAGATGATTTACTACAATGCAGATGGAAGTCAAAGCCTGTGTGGCAATGGCAGCCGATGCGCTGTACATCTAGCGCAGTACTGGGGTATGATCGATCGAGAAGCATGCTTCCTCACTATAGATGGAACTTACCAAGCTTTTATCCAGGATAACTTGATTTATCTAAGGATGCATGACGTGGCTGAGATCCAGCCTATAGCAGAAGGCTATTTCCTAGATACAGGTTCTCCACATTACATTCGATTCGTCGATGATCTCACAAGTCTAGATGTGCGTAGCATGGGCAGGGCTATCAGATACAGCCAGGCATTTCAAAAAGTAGGAACCAATGTTAGCTTTGTACAATTGGAGGCAAACAGTAGTATCTCTGTCAGGACCTATGAAAGAGGGGTAGAGGATGAAACGCTCTCCTGCGGCACAGGGGCGACAGCCGCTGCCCTAGTAGCCTCAACAAAAGGTGTTATAAGTCCTGTTCATATCAGTACTAGAGGAGGTAAACTTCAGGTGAGCTTCCAGCAAACCGCTAAAGGCTATACAGCTATTTACCTGATTGGCCCTGCTGCTATGGTCTTTCAAGGAACCATAAACACTTCAAACTTAGCATAGCACTAATGCCTCATAACAGTCTGCAAGCTTAACAGTTCCCAATGAACTGACTTAGGAGACATCTCGATAATTGGCAAACAAAGAAAGTCCAATTCTCGTTAGCTATATACTAGCAACTCTTTTGTATGGTATTACACCCTATGCTTTAGGCATGGTTTAGCCTCGCCGGCAGAGCCTTACTTTTTCCCTGGATGTAAAAAGTAGGCAAAAGGGACTAATTTTCTTGCAAATTCTTCCGACAAGAAGGTAAAAAGTATGCGCTAGTGCTTAAGTGCCTGTACTTGCTTCACAACATTTGTGTCCCACATGTTTACGATGATTTTTAGAGCATGATTAGGATGCTGCTGCTGGAATTTATCAATGCCCTGAATCATTGCTGTATAAGCAGTATGGGTAAATTCCTGCTTGGTAAAGCCTGGCCCGCCACCAGCAAAGATTCCTGTAGAAATAGCTGCTAAAACAATAAGTTGCATTTTATCTTGAGTAGCCTTGCAAAGCATGTTGTAGTATAGGTCACTTACCAGTTGCTTAGCCTCCTCAAGGGAACCAACCTGGCTGGCTTGAGGCCCATACGCATGGAAAATCTTACCAAAGCTTACAGTCGATATAGCATACTCCTCTGCTTGTAGTTGCTTAGGATTTTGAGGAGCCATCAGGCAATACTAAGTCTTGCCAGGCTTTTTGTCTTTCTGAGCTAGCTACATATGCTTGCAGGGCACCATTGATGCCACCACCTCCAAAGCTTATAGTAGCATTACTAGAATTAACTATAATGGCTTCTTGTCTATACGGGTCAATACCTAAATCTCTCAACCACGGTTGATCGCTTTCTATTTTTACTGCTGATTTGTATACGTTTCCTTGTGGAGACCAATTGAAAGCTGACTCGCTGGAGTTCCTAGCTGACTTGTATACATTTCCTTGTGGGGACCAGTTGAAAAGTGACTCGCTGGGTTTCCTACAAGTACCGGAGGAAAAGACTATCATACAGTAGGCTAGTATTATGATACGGCTCATCAGTAGATTCGTTAGGTGATTTTATCACAGTAGAATAAAAATCTTTTTGATACCCTTACGCATGTGCTATTGGAGCTGCTAGTTGCCTGATGATACCTCTTGTATGAAGACACTTACGCATACTGACCAAGCAACCCTAACAGCTGGCAAGGAGCTTTATGCAACCCTCTACCAAGCTATTCTACCCACCATCAAGTCTCCTAGAGAGGCTCAAGCTATCATACAGCGGATTCTGGAGCATGGCTTTCAATATGACCAGGTCTCTATGGTGCTGGATCAACCCCTGACCATGACACAATTCAAGCAACAATGGCTGAAAAAAGCCATACAACGTATTAAAAAGCATGAGCCTATTCAGTACATCTTAGGAGAAGCTCCTTTTCTAGGAAGGGACTTCAAAGTAAGTCCAGATGTACTAATACCACGTCCGGAGACAGAAGAGCTAGTTCACCACATTATGCAAGAGAACGCCCAACCTGGACTAGCCATCCTAGACATAGGCACAGGCAGTGGGTGTATAGCCATTACCCTACAAAAAGCATGGCCAGCAGCCCAAGTAGAGGCCCTAGATATCAGCCAGCAAGCATTGGACATAGCCCAGTTCAATGCCCAAAGATGGCAGGCAGCTATACACTGTATCCAGGCTGATATCTTGCATGAACCACTACCTACTAAGCACTGGGACATCATAGTGAGCAACCCTCCCTATGTGCGTCTATCTGAACAAAAGTGGATGCAGCGGCGTGTATTAGCCTATGAACCTAGGCAAGCTCTATTTGTAACAGATGCTGCCCCCTTGATTTTTTATGAGCGGATCATAGCGCTAGCCGCAACACGCCTAAAGCAAGGGGGCAAAATTTACCTCGAGATCAATGAGGCCTTTGGTAGAGCCATAGCTCACCTGCTAGCTGAGACTAGATTTGAAGCTGTACGCGTTATGCAAGACTTACAAGGTAAAGATAGATGGGTAGTGGCTGTAGCCCCTACTAGCTAAGATGTCTGTTTCCAGCATATAATGGCGTATCGTATTCGAAGCTTAACCAACAAAAAGCTATGCGGCAAATACTATATGCTTGCGCTAGGACAATACAGGCAGTGAGATAAAAAATACAGCTTAGCCAACAAAGGCTCGAGCAACTTGTCAGAAACTATGGCATCAATGCGAAAACAGTAGCCAAGTAGAAAAACAGACACTATACCCCTTTAGTGATATCCTAACCCGATTCTAACATGCGTCAGCTGAGCCTCATAAACTGCTCTTGTGGTATTAGTAATCTTAAACCGATCATCTATTCTATGACCCATTACCCAAACAATCTCATTACCAGCAACCAACACATATACGCTGTCCTTTAGAGGTAGGGCTACCTTTAAGTCCACCAAAAAGTCACTCAATTTTTTGCACGTTTGCATACCTAGTGGATAAAAAAAGTCTCCTGGCTGCCACTTTCTGATAACTAAAGGAAACGTTAATCGTGCTAAATCCAAAGCAGCCACTCTACTATCAGGTATAAGCGTATACTGCGCTCGTGGTATCACAGTCATCTGTAGTCTATAATCCTGCGTTTCCAACGTCCTAATAGAAGCATTAGTGATGGTATGCGTGGTCTGACTTGGCCGATTCCGGGGTGTAATGATCCACTCCGACCGATCTACATAGAGTTGATAACTAGGTGAATCAAGCCTCTTCCCGCTCTGGGAATTATGCCTAAATAGGCCTTTGAGCTGTAAAAAATGAAAACCAAAAGGCTTGAGTAGCTCCCATACTACCGCAGGTGCCCAAAATTTATCCTTAATCGCTTGAATAGCTATATGATAGCTCTCTCCACGCTGATGAAGTATTTGCTTTCGAATAGCTGCTACGTGCTCATTAAACACAGCCTCTATCTGTCCCAGCCGCTCCATAGTAAGCCTGCTAGTAACCTCTAACTTAGGATTAACCTTCTTCAGTAAGGGTATCACCTTATTTCTAACGAAGTTCCTTGCGTAGCTGTTCTGGAGGTTAGAGCTATCTGCTCGCCAAGCTAGCTTCTCCGTTTGGGCATATTGTAGTAGCATAGCTTTGTCAGCAAAAAGCAACGGTCTAATAAGCCTTCCTTGCCGAGGCAGCATGCCACGTAAGCCGGCAATACCCGTCCCCCTAGTAAGATTTAGCAAAAGCGTCTCCATACTGTCATTTCCATGATGGGCTGTGGCAATTTTATTAAGATAGTGCTTGGCGCAAAGCTCCTCAAACCACTGGTAACGCAATTTCCGAGCAGCCATCTGAGTAGATAGTCCATTTCTATGAGCATAAGCTAGCGTATCAAAAGATTGGGTATAAAGTTTTACTCCATACTGCTGTGCCAGCTGATGCACAAACGCCTCATCCTGGTCTGAGTCTATGCCTCGCAACCTAAAATTGCAGTGTGCTAGTGCAAACCTTAGCTTTGCCTGGTAGAAAAGCATGCTCATGACCACAGAGTCTACTCCTCCGCTGACTGCCAGCAATGTAGTCTCTCCTTTCTGTATCAGCCCTTGCTCGTGGATGAATGCGAGAAAGGCTGCTAGCAAGCTTATATTATTATCTTTGTAACGCACTAGTCACAAGTATAAAGCCACCATTGGTATGACAAAAAGGAAAGGAGCAGTTTGTAGCTTCCTACTTACTCAAAATCAGTGGCGATAGCAAGGAGTAAAGTTATAGATAAGATAATAAGGATATAGATAAGGAGCTATTAACTACTATGAACAGTAACTGGTATAGGCTACGAAGAAACTTTTGGAGCAGCTTGCTGGTACTTATGGCTAGCTTCTATGCAGTATCTTGGGCACGAGATAAAGTGAAAATAACCTACAAGGCAGATAGCCTAGAAGGCGTTGAAAAGGGTGATGAGTCCTACAAGAAACTTATTGATAATGTTGTTTTCATCCACGAAGGAATCACTATCAAAGCAGATTCTGCTCAGTACTATGATCAAAAAGGTATGCTGGAGGCCTATGGACATATCGAAATTATCGACCAAGATGGGTCAGCCATGGTAGCAGATCGGCTTCTTTATGATACCAATAAAAAAGTAGTTCAGCTACGCGATCAAGTAGTCTACCAATCAGATACAGTCACTTTCTACACAGATCAGCTTGATTATGAAGCCAATACCAAAAGGGGATATTTTTTTAATGGAGGCAGCTTAGTAGAAGGTGATAATACTCTGAGCAGTGACTCAGGCTATTATGACGATATAGACAAGTCAGCTATTTTTTATCACCGAGTTGAACTAGCCAACAAAGACTATACGCTCCAATGTGATACCCTACGATACAATACCATCACGAAGATAGCGCGGTTCGAAGGTCCTACGAAAATTACTAACAAAGAGGGAGACACACTCACGACTAAGGAAGGAGGAGAGTATAATACCCGCAACAAAAGCAGCGTCTTTAAGCGTAGTAAGGTAGAAACGGGGGCTTATATTTTATCTGGTAACTTACTCAGAGCCGACCAAACGAAAGATTACTACGTAGCTACAGGCAACGTACAACTTATCGCTAAGGAGCAGCAGGTAACTATTACAGGTGACCACAGCCAATATTGGCAAGAGAAAGGCCTGGCCCAAGTGCATGGCAATCCCCTGCTACAGCGTGTTATAGATGAAGATACCTTGTACCTAACAGCAGATACACTCTTAGTTATACAAGATAAACAAGCCAGTGATAGTATTGATGATGTAGTTTTAGCCTATAGTAACGTCCAAATCTATAAATCAGACCTCCAAGGCAAAGCTGATTCTATGGCTTATCACAGCATAGACTCAACCATTTACTTTTATAACGAGCCCGTTTTCTGGAATTATAATAACCAAATTACAGCCGATACTATCAGGATGGTTCTTAATGGTCAAGAATTTGACAAAATGTATATGGATTACAATGCCTTTATAGCTGCTGAGGATGCCTTAGGCAACTACAATCAGCTAAAAGGCAGGGACATGGTAGCCTACTTTAGGGATAATAAAATCGACTACATAGACATAGAAGGTAATGGAGAGAGTCTTTACTTTGCTGTTGATGATAGCTTACAATTAGTTGGTATGAACTACCTAAAATGTAGCCATATGCACATAGACATGGATAATGAGCATTTGTCTAAAATCAGCTTTTTTATGCAACCAACAGGACTGTTCTACCCCCCGCACGAGAT